>CAXMPL010000311.1:0-15764 GCA_964195125.1 uncultured Kiloniellales bacterium
CTCCGCCACACCCACGCCGCCTGGCTGATCGCCGATGGCGAACATCCCAAGGCAATCCAGACCCGTCTCGGTCATGGATCGATCGCCGTGACGATGGACCGATATGGACATCTGATGGACGGCCTCGACGACCAGATCGCGGCCCATCTTGACGCCCGAGCCGAATCTGTCGCGCCCCCAGCGCGCCCCGAGCGCTCCCCGGCCGGCCACACAGTCGACCTCCAAACGCGCAGAAACCCTTGATATGCAAGGGTTTCTGCTTGGTAGCCCCGATGGGATTTGAACCCACGCTACCGCCTTGAGAGGGCGGCGTCCTAGGCCGCTAGACGACGGGGCCAGGTCGGCGGCTCTCGGCGAGCCGCCCGCTCGGGGGGGAGGACTCGAACCCCCAATGACGGGACCAGAACCCGGTGTGTTGCCAATTACACCACCCCCGAGGGCGCCGGAAGGATACGTTGCAAAGACCGATATTGCCAACGTAGAGGCTCCACAAATACGCCGTGATCTGGTCCCGTCGGCAAGACCATCTGTGGAGCCGTGGCCCGAGCGGCCCGCCGCACAGCGGCAAGAGCGGGAAAAATCGCGCTCCGCCAAATACCTGTGATCCGATCTCTGTCGGCAAGACCATTTTGCGGAGCCGTGGCCCGAGCGGGCCGTAGCCAAGAGCCGGAAAGAAAAGAGCTCCACTTCTGTCGAAACGACCGGTCACCGATCGGTGCGGCTCTCAGTCATCGACTACTGAGCGTCGAGCCTGGCCTTGGCGGCGGCCAAGCGTGCCAGGGTGCGATCCCTGCCCAACGCCTCTACCGACTCGAACAACGGAGGGCTCACCGTCGAGCCAGACAACGCCACCCTCACCGGTTGCAGCCCCTTGCGTGCGCTGAGCTCCAGGTCGCCGAGCATGGCCCGCAGTTCGGCTTCGATGTCGTCGGATTGCCAGGCGGTGACCCCATCGAGCCGCTTCTGTGTCGCTTCGAGCACCCGGAACGCGTCGGCTCCGGTCATCACCTTCTCCCAAGAGGTCTCGTCGTAGGCGACATCCGCAAAGAGGAACCGAACCTGATTCGCGGCATCCGGCAGCAGCTTGGTTCGCTCCTGGATCAGAGGCGCGATGGCCTGCAGCGTCGCTCGCTCGTCTTCGGTCAGAGACCGTTCGAGGTCAGCCTCGACGATGGGTGTGATCCTTTCGGCGAAGGCCGCAGTATCGAGTTGCCTGATATACACCCCGTTGAGCCAGTCGAGCTTTTCGGCGTCGAAGATCGCCGGGTTTCGAGAAACGCTGTCGAGCTGGAACCGCTCCACCATCTCGTCGAGCGAGACCGTTGTGTCATCCTCACCCGGGCTCCACCCCAGCAGCGCCAAATAGTTCACAACGGCCGCCGACAGGTACCCCTCGTCCCGGTATGCCGCAATCGAGGTGTGCCCGTGTCGCTTCGACAGCTTCTTCCCGTCTGGTCCCATCAGAAGCGAGAGATGGGCATAGCCGCGTGCTTCGGCCCCCATCGCCTCGGTGAGCAGGATGTGCTTCGGGGTCGAGGCGAGCAGGTCCTCTCCGCGCACCACGTGTGTGATGCGGTAATCGACGTCGTCGACCGTCGAGGCCAGGTGGTAGGTCGGGGTCCGGTTCGAGCGGAGGATGACAAAGTCGTCGACCTGGGCGTGATCGAAAGTCACCCCGCCGCGCACGACGTCTTCGAACGCGGTCTCGCCGGGCCGAGGTACCCGGAACCGGATCGTCGGCGCGACTCCGGCCAATCGTCGCGCCGCCACTTCAAATTCATCGGGCTCGGCTCCCCCGTCGTACGCGGGAGAAACGCCAAGCGACCTGGCCTTGGCGTGGAAAGTGTCGAGCTCGTCCCTGGTGACGAAACTCTCGTAGGCCTTGCCCTCGGCGACGAGCTGATCGGCAACCTCTCGGTACCGATCGAGGCGATCAGACTGGCGGTACGAGCCGTGGCTCCCTCCAACTTCGATGCCTTCGTCCCAGTCGAGGCCGAGCCACCGCATCGAGTCCACGATGTCCTTGGCGTATTCGTCGGTATTGCGCGCCTCATCGGTGTCGTCGGAGCGCAAGATCATCGTCCCACCGTTGGCCCGTGCGAACAGCCAGTTGTACAGGGCAGTCCGCGCCCCTCCGACGTGGAGGTAGCCGGTCGGCGAAGGCGCGAAGCGAACCCTTGGGCCGTTTCGCGACGCGGTCACCCCGCCACCACCGGGTTGACCAGCACCCCAATCCCCTCGATCTCGACCTCGACGCGATCGCCGGGGAAGATGGGACCGACGCCCGCCGGGGTGCCGGTCAGGATCACGTCGCCTGGCAGCAGCGTCATCACGGACGAGATGAAGGAGACCAGCTCGCCGACACCGAAGACCAACTCGGCCGTCGTTGCCGACTGGCGAGTGTCGTCGTTGACTCTGGCCACGATGGACAGGCCCTCCTGCGGGTCGAGGTCGGTGTCGATCGCAGGCCCCAACGGGCAGAACGAGTCGAATCCTTTGGCTCTCGTCCACTGACCGTCTGTGAGCTGCAAGTCGCGAGCGGTGACGTCGTTGGCCGCCGTGTAGCCGAGGATCTGCGGACCGACGTCCTCGATGGCGACATTCCTGGTCACCCTTCCGATCACCACAGCAAGCTCCGCCTCGTGGTGGACCTCATCGGACTGGTCTGGCAGCCGGATCGCTTGCAGCGGGCCGATCACCGAGGTCGGCGGCTTCAAGAACAGGATCGGTGCCTCGGGCACGTCCTTGCCCAACTCGGATGCGTGGTCCTCGTAGTTCTGGCCGACGGCGACGACCTTCGTCGGGATGACCGGAGCCAGCAGCTTGGCGTCGTCCCAGGCCACTACGGTCTCGGTCGGTTCCCAAGCAACGAATGGCGTGCCCCGATACAGGCGGATGCCTTCGGGCTCAACCGCTCCGTAGGTGATGTCGTCGACCGGCGTGTCGACTCTGACGATCTTCATTCAGACGTACTCGAGCCATTCGGCGTGTCGATCGTCCTCACCGGTGACCACCAACATGAACCGCTCCTGGGCCCTGCGGGTTATGGGACCAGGCTCCCCTGCCCCCACCGGCTGGTCGTCGACCAGACGGATCGGGGTGACCTCGGCGGCCGTCCCCGTTAGGAACATCTCATCGGCGTAATAGAGGTCGGTGCGGGTGACCTGGGTCTCGACCACCTCCACCCCATCCTCGCGGAGCAGCGTGATCATCGTGTCACGGGTCAGACCCTCGAGGACTCCGGCGGCTATGGGCGGGGTTGTCGCAACCCCATCGCGGACCACGAAGAGGTTCTCGCCGCTCCCCTCGGCCACAAATCCATCGGTGTTGAGCATCAACGCCTCGTCGTAGCCGCCGCGCAGCGCCTCTTGCTTGGCCAGGATCGAGTTGACATAGCCGCCGGTGATCTTTGCGTTCGGCATCAACGATTCGTGGCTGATACGCCGCCACGACGACACCTTGACCGAGATGCCGTTCTTGACACCCTCTTCGCCCAGGTAGGCGCCCCATTCCCAGGTGGCGATGAAGGTGTGAACCGCCGCCCCTGCAGGGTTCAGTCCCATCGAGCCCGATCCGTAGAACACAACAGGCCGTATGTAGCCGGCGTGCAGCTCATTGACCGCAAGCAGCTCCTTGGCGGCCTTCACCAACTCGTCTGCGGTCCAGTCGACGGGGATGCCGAGAGCCTTGCACGACCGGGCGAGGCGTTCCATGTGCTCGGTGAGGCGGAAGACGGCCGGGCCGCGCTTGGTCTCGTAGGCGCGGATCCCCTCGAAGGCACCGGTGCCGTAGTGCAGCCCATGAGAGAGCACGTGCACGTTGGCGTCGTCCCACGGGATCAGCTCGCCGTCTTTCCAGATGAACTTGGTTGGTTCCATTGCAACTAGTCAAGCATGTCCGTAGAGCGTTGTGCGGGCCACGGGTACTTGGTACTTGGTACTGAGTACTTGATACTCATCTCATGCATCGGTTCGTGGCCAGCGGGTTCTTCCTTGGGCTGATCCCGCAACGCCTGTGGGGGAGCGATCGGGGAGCGGGCACGTTCGGCGCCGCCCTGGCAGCGGGAGTGTCCCTGGTCCTGTGGCGCTATCAGTGGTGGATAGGGGCCATTGCGTTCGTCGTGGCCCTGGTGCTGTCCTTGTGGTCTTCGGCGCCGTTCACGACGAGAAACGAAGACCCCGGCTGGATAACGATCGACGAGGTTGCCGGCACCCTCCTGGCGCTGATCGGCCTCAGCGGCTGGCCATGGCTGGTCGCCCTAGGCGTCGCCAGGGTCGCCGACATCTACAAAGTGCTGCCCGGTGTCAAACAGGCCGAAGCGCTGCCCGCAGCCTTCGGGGTGACGATGGACGACGTGGTTGCCGGCGGATACGGCCTCGCTGCTGGTTGGCTCGTCGCATGGCTCATCTGAACCGTCAGAGCGCGCCCCGATAGGTGACCGGTCGTCTCGACAGAAGCGGGACTATTTTCCCGCTCTTGGCTACGGGCCACATCGGGCCACGGCTCCGCAAATGGCCTTCGCCGACAGAGCCCGGATCGTGCCCTATTTGCGGAGCCTCCTAGTCCAGAGCCACCGAACGAACCGATTGAACGCCATCGCCACCCAGCAACGCATCGATCTCGTCGGTGGTCAATCCGCGATCCAGCGCCATCACAACGATGGCTACATCGTCACCCGGATGACGCCCGACCGTCACATCCTGGACATTTGGCTGTGCTTCACCAACGTAGACGACGACTTCCTCGATCGCACCGGGAACGTCGGCCACTCGGGTCAGCAGCAGGTGCTCGGTCAGCGGAGCCTCCAGCTCGCACCCATCGACCTCGAGCAGCAGCGGTCCCCGAGTCTCCATCCAGGTACCGGCCACTGATCGCGACACACCGTCGACGGAACCCGTAAGCCGGATCACGTTCTGATATCCCTCGGCGTCGGGGCTTGACGCTTCTGTCACCGTCACGCCATGGTGCCGAGCGAGCACCGGTGCGTTGACGTATGAGACCGGTCCCTCACTGACGACACGAAGCGCACCTTTCAGGGCGGCGAGCGCCAACGGGCGAACCGGAAGCTCGTGGAGGCGTCCCTCGCAACGGATCGTCAGCGTCGGGGGCAGCCCCTGCGCCTCGTGCACGAAGATCGTACCAAGACGCTCAGTGAGCGTGAGAAACGGCACCATTTCCTCGGACACTGTGGCACCGAAGTCGAGATTGACGCCGGTCAACACAAGTTCGCCACGGAGTGCGGCTGCTACGCTGTCGGCGACAGCAGCTCCCGCCTTGTCCTGGGCCTCTCTCGTCGAAGCACCAAGATGCGGAGTGACTACCACCTCGGACAGCTCGAAGAGTGGGCTCTCCGTGGTGGGCTCGACGGCGTACACATCGACGGCGGCGCCGGCGACGGTGCCTTCAGCCACTGCAGCCGCCAGGGCGCCCTCGTCAACGATGCCGCCCCTGGCAGCGTTGACGATCCGCACGCCATCCTTCATCTTTTTGAAGGCAGCGGCGTCGATCAGCCCCTCCGTCTCGGCTGTACGAGGCATGTGGATGGTCAGAAAGTCGGCTTCGGCCAGCAAGTCGTCAAGGCTCGTCAACTCGACACCGAACCTGGCGGCGTGCTCTTCACTAACGTATGGGTCGTGCGCCATGACGCGCATCCCGAACGCCGAGGCGCGCTCGGCGACCATCGCCCCGATCCGCCCCAGCCCGAGAACGCCGAGAGTCTTGCCGTGTAGCTCGACCCCTTGCAGACGGCTGCGGTCCCATCTTCCTGCGCGTAGCGACGCGTCTGCTTCTGGTATCCGCCTCGCCTGGGCCAACAGCAGCGCCATCGTGTGCTCCGCAGCCGAGATCGTGTTGGCCTCCGGGGCGTTGACCACGAGGATGCCGCGATCGGTTGCTGCGTCCACATCGATGTTGTCGACGCCGATCCCGGCGCGGCCGATCACCTCGAGCTTCGGAGCGGCAGCGATCATGTCGGCGTCCACCTGGGTCGCCGACCGCACCACGAGGGCGGCGGCGTCACCGAGGCGCGCGATGAGCTCATCGCGATCGGCATCGATGGCAACGTCTACCTCATACGAGACGGCGAGCTCATCGATGGCGGAATCGGCGATGACTTCGGCAATGACAACTTTGAGACGGCCCACTGGTTCCTCTCGCCCTCCATCATGATGCCACGGTCGAGCAGGGTGGTTGCTGATCCATCCGGGCGCAACCCAATGGAGCGATCGCACCATACCGAATAGGGATCCTCGATCGAGACGGCCGAAGCCAACATCGTCTCAATTTTCCGGGCGATACACGACCTCGCCAAACAGATCATTGTTGGCCGCGACGATCGCTTCCCTCCCGGCCGGTGAGGTCAGCCAGGTGAACAACGCTTCGGCGTGCGCCGTCCGGTTTTCGACAAGGGTGATCCGGTACGGGTTGGTGAGCAACGTGCCTTGCTCCCCGGCGATCGGGAGCAGCGAGATCGCCTCGATCGTAAGGAACGTGCCCTCCTCGACGATGGTGAACGCGCCACGCTGATCGGCCACCTGAAGGGTGAAGCCCATCCCCTGGCCGGTCTCGGTGTACCACGGGCTGGAAGTGGGGTCGACGCCGGCGAGCGCCCAGATCTCTCTCTCCTTCGACGCTGTACCCGAACCGTCACCGCGCGAGACGAACGGCGCCTCAGCGGCTCTGATCGCCCGGAATGCCTCAACAATGGGAGCCCCTTCCGGTACAACGGTTTGGTCGGGTGGTCCGACCAGCAGGAAGCGGCTGGTGAACACCCCGCGCTGCCTTGCATCGGGGTTGGCAACGAGGAACGCTTCCTCGGCCTCAGCCAGGTGGGTGATAAGCAGATCGGCCGAGCCTCCGTTCCCGAGGGCGAGGGCCTCCAGGCTCGACACCCCCACCACCGAGATTCGGGCGTCCGTCTCGTACTCGGAGAGGACGCGCTCGATGAAACGGGAGTCGACGAGTGTCGTGCCGGCAGCCACGACAACCCGGCCGCCGCTGCTGCATCCCGTGGCGGTGACAGCGGCAAGGACAAGAACGCCGACGAGGCGCCTCACTCAGCCTCTCCAACAGCGACGGCACGCGCCGCGGTTGCCTTGACGCTCACATGCACCTCGGACCCAGGCGCCAGGTCGAGGGCGTCGAGCGACCCCGGCGTGATCAACGCCACCACAGTGGAGCCACAGTCGATGACGATCTCAGCCAGGCGCCCGGTCTCCCTGATCTCCGTGACGACCCCAGGGAACAGGTTCCGCGGCGAGGACTCGCCCATCGGTCGATTATGCACACCCACCGCCTCGCCGCCGAACAGGACCTTTACCTTTGTGCCGGCCTGATGGTCGCCGAGGGCAAAGAATCGGTGGTCGCCCCATTCGACCTCCACCAAAGCTCCTCGCCTGGCGATGACCCTGCCATCGATAACGTTGGACACACCGACGATGGCAGCCACGCTGTCGTTGCTCGGGGTGGCGAAGACCTCAGCCACTTCACCGATCTGCTGAATCTTTCCGTCGATCATGACGGCCATCCGGTCGCCGAGCATGGCTGCCGTGTCCCGATCGTGAGTCACGATGATTGCCGAGCGTCCGGCGAGCGCATCGGCGATGACCGAGGCGACCGTCTCCCGATCGCGCAAATCGAGGGGCGCCAGCGGCTCGTCGAGGAGAACGAGGGCGGTATCGACCGCAAGGGTGCGGGCCATCGACAGGCGCATCCGCTCCCCGCCAGACAGGGTTCGCGCTTGGTCGTCGAGCCGATCGCCAACGCCGAGACGCATGGCAAGGTCCTCGGCCCTGATTCGCGCCTCGGTGTCGAGCCCGAGATGGAGGTTGGCGCGGCAGGTCCCGCGGAAAAGATACGGTCGTTGCGGCAGATACGACGCGTAGGGGGTGCCTCCCTCGCTCTCGACGGCGGAAATCAGCCGCAGCAGGGTCGTCTTCCCAGCCCCGTTGGGGCCGAACACGATGAGCCGCTCCCCTAGCTGCACCGACAGCTCGGGGATGTCGACGATCGGATCCTCTGCCGGCCACCTGAGGTCTTCGAAGCGTCGCTCAGCCAATGCGCTGCCCTCGGAACTGGAGCCAGGTGAGGGTGCCGTTGACGCTGAAGGCGATGATGAGCAAGACGACGCCGAGCGCCACCGCGGCACCGAAGCGAGCCTGGCGGGTTTCTTGGACGATGGCGGTCGTCAGCACCCGGGTTTCGCCAAGGATGTTGCCACCGATGATGAGCACCGCACCCACCTCGGAGACCACCCTGCCGAACGTGGCGGCAATGGCGGCGGTGACACCCGGCCATACCTCCTTGGCCACGACCACTCCCAGGCGTGGGAGCGACAGGTGGAGCGCGTCGAGCTGTTCCCGCGCGTCTGGCGAAAGGCTGGCCACAGCTCCGGCGGTGACGCCGGTGGCAATCGGTACCGCAAGCAACACCTGCACGACCACCATCGCGCCAGGGGTGAACAGGATGTTGAGGCTCCCGAGCGGTCCGTCGGACCACAGCAGCAGCAAGACGAACAGACCGACGAGCACCGGCGGCATTCCCATGCCAACGTTGACCAGGGTCCAGATCGCCGCTCGACCACGGAAGCTGCCGAGCCCGAGCCAAATGCCGAATGGGACACCGATGGCCACGCCGATCGCGGTGGCCAGCCCGGCGACGACCAGGGTGAGCAGCACCACCTCGCCGAGCTCACCCCCGGAATCTCTCAGGAAGGCAAATGCGGCTTCGAATACGTCGGCGAGAAACTCCATGCCGGCACAGGGTAGGAGGACCCAGCAGCCGTACCGAGTAACACGGCGGCGTGGCTCATCCGCCCGCCTTTGTCCGAATCAGGTCGTGGACGACCTTCGGGTCCGCCTTTCCGCCGGTTGCCCGCATGACCTGACCGACCAGGTAGCCGACGGGCTTGCTATCTCCGCCCAGAATCTTCTCCACAGCGTCCGCGTTAGCTGCGAGGACCTCGTCGACGGCGTTTTCGATGGCCGACACATCCGAGATTTGGAGCAGATCCCTGGCCTCGGCGACGGCCTGCGGATTGCCGTCACCAGCAAGCACCGCGCCGAGCACCTCCTTGGCGGCCGTCGAAGAGAGGTCTCCTCCCGCGGTCATTGCCGCAAGCTCGACGAGATCGCCGGACCGGAGCCCGGTGTCGCCGATGGGCTTTTCCTCACGACGCAGGTAGGCAACCACCTCCCCGGTGAGCCAGATACCGACCTGCCGCGGGTCAGCGTGTCCGGCAACGGCATCTTCGAAGAGGGTGCCGAGATCCGGGGAGTCGACAAGGAGAGCCGCGACCTGGGAGTCGGCGCCGAGGTCGTAGTAGCGGGCTCGCTTCTGCGCCGGCAGCTCGGGCCGACGGGCTCGCACCCGCCGGCGCCATGCCTCATCGATATAGAGCGGTAAGAGGTCGGGCTCCTGGAAATAGCGATAGTCCTCGGACTCTTCCTTGGAGCGCATCGATGTTGTGACCCCCGACTCCTCGTTCCAGTGGCGGGTCTCCTGAACGACGGCCGAGCCGTTCTCGAGCACCTCGGTCTGCCGGTTGATCTCGAAGGCGATGGCCCGCTGCATCGACCGCAACGAGTTCACGTTCTTCACCTCGGCACGGATGCCGAGCCGGTCCGAGCCCTGGGGCCTGAGAGAGACGTTGGCATCGAACCGCATCGAACCTTCCTCGAGCCTGGCATCAGAGACGCCGAGGGTTCGGACGATGCGCTGCAGCTCCGCACCGTACGCCCTGGCCTGCTCGGGGCTGCGGATGTCGGGTTCGGTCACGACCTCAACCAGCGGTACCCCGGCACGGTTGAAATCGAGGAGCGTGTGCTCCGCGCCCTGGATGCGACCAGTCTCACCCTGGTGGAGACTCTTGCCGGTGTCCTCCTCCATATGGACCCTGGTGATTCCGATGCGGATCGTCTCGCCGTCGACCTCGAGGTCGAGGTTGCCGTCGACACCGATCGGGAAGGTGAATTGAGATATCTGATAGTTCTTTGGGAGGTCGGGGTAGAAGTAGTTCTTCCGATAGAACAGGGAAGTCTCAGTGAGGGTGCAGTCGAGTGCTTCGGCGATGGAGAGGATCCCCTCGATGGCCTGTTCGTTCGCTACCGGCAATGCGCCTGGAAGCGCGAGACACACCGGGCACACCGCCGTGTTCGGCTCGTCTCCGAAGTCAACGGGACACCCGCAGAACATCTTGGTCGCGGTCTGCAGCTCGACGTGGGTCTCGATGCCGATCACCGCCTCCCATGTGGTCATGCGTCGACCTCCGAGGTGGCGAGCCTCGCTCTGACGGTGAATTCGGCTGCCCGCTCGACCTCGGCCGCTACCCGGAACATCAGCCCTTCCCCGAGAGCGGGAGCCATGACCTGGAACCCGATGGGCAAGCCGGCCTCGTCCAGCGCAACCGGGACCGACATCGCAGGGTCGCCTGAGAGGTTTGACGGGATGGTGCACACGTCCGAGTAGTACATGGCAAGCGGATCGGATACCTTGGCGCCGATTTCGAATGCTGTGGTTGGGCTGGTCGGAGACACCAGAACGTCGACCTGCTCGTATGCCGCGGCGAAATCCTGCCTGACCAGAGTGCGGACCCGCTGCGCCTGGCCGTAGAAGGCGTCGTAGTACCCGGCCGACAGCGCGTAGGTTCCAAGCAGGATCCGTCTGGTTACTTCTGGCCCGAAGCCATCCGCACGCGTTTTCGCCATCATCTCCTCGGTGGTGTCCCCGTCGACGCGCAGCCCATAGCGGACCCCATCGAACCTGGCCAGGTTGGCGGAAGCCTCCGCGGGGGCGATGAGGTAGTACGCCGACAGGGCGTACTCGGTCGATGGGAGCGACACTTCGCTGATGGAAGCGCCGGCGTCGCTGAGCCGGTCCAACACGACCCGGATGGCGGCGAGCACCTCGGGATCGATCCCCTCCCCGGTCAGTTCACCGACGACGCCGATGCGGAGCCCTTCGACACCGGCTCCCAGCGACCCCGAGATGTCAGGCAAGTCGCCGTCGTAGCTGGTCGCATCGAGACGATCCCAGCCCGCCACCCCTTCCAGGAGGGTGGCGGCGTCGGCCACGGATCGCGCCAGCGGTCCGATCTGGTCGAGGGACGAGGCGAACGCGATAAGGCCGAATCGGCTGACAAGGCCGTATGTCGGCTTGACGCCCACCGTGCCGGTCAGCGATGCCGGTTGCCGGACCGACCCTCCGGTGTCGGAGCCGAATCCGCCGAATGCCGACCCGACGGCAACCGCCGCCGCCGATCCACCAGATGAACCACCGGGCACCGTGTCGGTGTCCCATGGATTCCGCGTCGGACCGTAAGCGCTGTTCTCGGTCGACGAGCCCATGGCGAACTCGTCGAGGTTGGTCTTGCCGACGATGACGGCTCCACCTTCTCGAAGCCGGGCAACGGCGGTCCCGTCGTATGGAGGATTCCAACCGGCGAGAATCTGCGAAGACGCCGTGGTGACGACGCCGCGGGTGACCATGTTGTCCTTTAGGGCGACCGGGATCCCGAGCAGGGGTCGGTCGTCGTCGCCGGCAGCCAGCGATCGGTCGGCCGTCGCCGCGGCCACCATGGCACCGTCATGATCGATGGTGAGGTAGGCGTGCAGATGAGCCTCGGTGACCGCGGCCCGCCGCAGCGTGGCGTCGAGCAGCTCGGTTGCGGTGAAATCCCCGGTGCGGAGCCCGGCCCCGGCCTCGTGGATGGTCAGGTCGGCAAGGTCGCTCATTCGTCGCCGAGGATTCTGGGGACCCTGAAGTAGCCATCTTCGGGATCGGGAGCCTCGGCGAGGACCTCGTCACGGTCGAGACACGCGGTGACCTCATCAGAGCGGAAGGCGTTCACCATCGTGAGCGGGTGTGAGGTCGGTTCGATGCCGTCTGTCGGCAGGGCCTGGACGCGAGCTGCGTGCTCGAGAATCTGTTCGAGCTGCTCGGTGTACTGCTCCAGCTCATCCTCGGTGAGGGCGATGCGGGCAAGGTGGGCGACCCTGGAGATATCGAAGTCGACGGGCATGAAAGGGATGGTACCGAGAGTCGCGAGTCGCGAGTCGCGAGTTTCTTCGCCTCTCCCGCAAGCGACAGCGCCGCGGGGGAGGCGCGAGCAGGCGGAGCCTGCGAGCGGAGGGGGCTTTGGGAGCCTGCAATATCGTTGGTGAGCTCATCGCCACCAGTACTTCCCCCAGAGCCCCCTCTGCGTCGGAGCTTATCGCTCCTCCGCGTCTCCCCCGCTCCGCGGGAGAGACGAAGAAGCGCTCACTCACCCAGAAGCCCTCCGCGTCACAGCTGTCGCGGCCCGGAACTCTCTGGCAACTGACATCGGGTCGACTCGCGACTCGCGACTCGCTACTCGCGACTACTTTCTCCTGATGCTTCCGATCCCGCCGCTCGCTGAACTGTGGCCTCGACTGGCACGACTCCTGTTTGGGCTCGTCCTGTTCGGTGCGGGGCTCGCCCTCATGGTGATCGCCGACCTCGGCCTCTCCCCTTGGGATGTGTTCCATCAGGGTGTGTCGGTGCTGACCGGGATCCCGATCGGGACCATCGTGATCATCACAGGGCTCCTGCTTCTGGTCACCTGGATCCCTCTCAAGGAGCGTATCGGGATCGGCACCATCGCCAACGCCATCGTCATCGGCCTCGTCCTCGACCTCTTGCTTCTGGTGCTCCCCGAACGGCTCGACCAGCTGGCGGCGCGTTGGGCGGCAATGTTGGTCGGAGTCGTCGTTGTGGGGATTGGCTCCGGCTTTTACATCGGCGCCGGTCTTGGTCCTGGCCCGCGAGATGGCTTGATGACGGGTATCGCCAGGCGGGGGCACTCGCTCCGAGTCGTGCGAGTCGGGATCGAGCTTGGCGCCCTGATCGTCGGCTGGCTTCTCGGGGGGACCGTCGGATTTGGAACCGTCGTGTTCGCCCTCGCCATCGGCCCGCTCGTCCAGTTCTTTCTGTACCGGCTACAGGTCACGCCGATCGTCGCGAAAGGGCGCACCGATAGCTGACGGGTCGGCTCAACGCGGCATCGACGGCTGATCAACCGACGAGTTTGCTGTTGGCCTCGCGGAGTCGCAGCGACATCGATACCAGCATCTTCTGCGAGATGGCCGGAATCTCCCTGAGCACACCTCTGAATTCGGGGCGAGGCATGGTGAGCACCGTCCCATCCGACGTCATCACCACGGTGGCCGACCTTGGCTCGCCATCGAGGAGGGCCATTTCACCGACCGCGTCGCCCGCTCCGAGCACGGCGATCTTCGTACCGCTCCTCTTCACGTCTGCGGTGCCGTCGACGATGAGATAGAAGGCATCACCCGGGGTGCCCTGCTGGGTGAGCACAGTTCCCTCTGTGACGGCAACCTCGTCGACGTGTCTGGCCAGCTCCATCCGCTCCTTCTTGCTCAGGCTGCTGAACAGCGGTATGTCGGCCAATGCGTCAGCCTTTTCGGATCGCCGCACGTAGATCGCCATGAGCCTCCCTCTCTGGGTGCTGGATACTACGCGAGCAGGAGCCGGCGTAGCACGTCGAGAGCGGCATCCAGGCTATCGATTGGCACCGATTCGGTCATCTGGTGCGCCTGTGCGACCTCCCCCGGCCCGTAGTTCACCGCCGGTATCCCGCGTGCGGTGAGCCTGGCGACGTCTGTCCAACCTTGCTTCGCCTGCCTGGAGCCAACGAGGCTCTCCAGCCGAACTAGATGCGGGTTGCCTTCAGGCACTGTGCCGGCGGGAGCCCGATCGGTGATGATGACCTCGTCTGCAGCCGCCGCTACCGCCAGCAGCCGTTGCTCGGCCTCTTCGAAATCAAACACCGGGGGAAACCGATAGTTGAGGTTGCACACGAACCGCGAGGGCAACACGTTCTTGGCGATGCCGCCATGTGCGGTTGTGACGGTGAAGACCTCGCGATACTCCAGACCGGAGATGTCGAATGTCTCCGGTTCTCTTGCGCCTAGCTCGGCGAGCCAGGAACCGGCCTTGGTAATGGCGTTCTCGCCGAGCCATGGCCTGGCGGAGTGGGCGGCGTGGCCGGTGAAGATCACGTCGGCATTGAACGCCCCGTTACACCCAACCTCGACACCCAGATCGGTGGGTTCGAGCACGATCGCCAATTCCGAGTCGCCGAGCCAGTCGACGGCGTTGAGCACATCCTCGAGCCCATTGTCGGCGATGGGCCCCTCCTCCTTGTCGTAGAACACGCCGACCACATCGAAGGGACTGGCAACGATCTCGGGATCTTCGAGGAGATGAACCATGACCGCCACCCCGGCTTTCATATCTGAGGCGCCGAGCCCGTGAATCCGGCCGTCACCCATCGTGGCGGTAGCGTTTCCCTGCACCGGGACCGTGTCGGTGTGCCCGTACAGGGCAATGAGTGGTTTCCCGGTCGGCTCCCCAACCACAAGCGCATTCCCGATCCTCTGTGTTGGGAGCCTCCCGGAGAGGCGGAATTCGAGAGCAGTGGTGATCTCCTCTTCGTCGCCGGTCACGGACGGAATGTCGATGAGCTCAACGAGGGTGTCGACCAGGCTCACACCTCGACCTCGAAGGTGCGGAGGGCGTCGTTGAGCGAGGTCTTGCGATCGGTCGACTCGGAGCGGTACCCGATAAGCAGCGGCGCCTGGAGCTGATGGATCCCGGAAGGAAACTCCTTGGGCCGTGTGCCGGGGACGATGACTGCGTTGGCAGGGACTCTTCCCCGGATGGGGATCGGCTCGGAACCGGTGACATCGATGATTGGCACCGACGCCGACAGCGTCGTGTTCGCTCCCAGTACTGCGCCCTTTTCGACGATGACCCCCTCAACGACGATCGACCTGCTCCCAAGGAACGCCCCGTCTTCGATGATCACCGGCCGTGCGTTCGGCGGTTCCAGCACACCGCCGATGCCGACACCGCCCGATATGTGCACGTCCCGCCCGATCTGGGCGCAGGAACCCACGGTCGCCCAGGTGTCGATCATTGTTCCCGATCCCACATAGGCGCCGATGTTGACATACCCCGGCATCACCACGACGCCAGGCTCACAGTATGCCCCGTATCGAACCGTGCCAGGGGGCACAACGCGAATCCCCGCTGCCTCGAGGTCGGTCTTGGTCGGAATCTTGTCGTGATACTCGAACGGTCCTGCCGTCATCGTCTCCATTCCGGCCAGCCGGAAGTAGAGGAGGATCGCTGCCTTCACCCACGCGTTGACCAGCCAGGTGTCGCCGATCTTCTCGGCGACCCTGACCTCGCCGGCATCGAGCGCCTCGATCGTCCTCCGAACCGCCGGCTCTGCCTCATCGAGGAGCGACAGATCCTCATATGCAGCGTCGATGATTTCGTTGTCGGCCATGGCCGGGATACTAAGAGGCTCCGCAAGTAGGGCGCGACTCCGTCCGTCGCCAAGGCTACTTGCGGAGCCGTGGCCCGAGCGGCCCGCCGCCAAGCGGCGAGAGCGGGAAAAATGGAGCTCCGCAAGTCACAAGGGGCGGCGGACTCGTCCTTCAGCCGAGCACCGATCGCAGGGTGTCGGCCGCTGCCTCACACTCGTCTAGGGCGGGCACCAGCGCCAGACGGATATACCCCTCCCCGCCGGGACCGAAGAACCGGCCGGGTGAGACGACGACTCCCTGGTCGAGCAGCCGATCAGAAATAGCCAGATCATCGTCTACAGCAACCCACAGGTAGAGGCCTGCGTGAGAGCCGGCCACATTGAGCCCGAGGTCATCGAACGCTGCGCTGAGTATTCGCCGCTTCTCGGCAAAGATCTTGCGCCGCTCTGCCAC
>CAXMPL010000312.1:0-2710 GCA_964195125.1 uncultured Kiloniellales bacterium
CCGGCGAAGCTGACCACATCGGTGATTACGGTCAGGAAGATGTTCGAGGCCAGCGCAGGATCCTGGCCCATGGACCTGAGCAGGATCGGGATCCCGGCACCGACAACGCCGGCGGTCGTGAACGCGATCACGACCGATACGAACAGGATGATCGCCATCTCTCCTGATGTGATCGTGCTCTGTTCCCCGAAGAGACCGACGGTGACCGCGCCCACCGCTGCGGCCAGCACGGCGATCACGAGCCCGTTGATCACGGTGACCGCAACCTCGCGCCGGACCGCCTTGCCCGCCCTGCCAGGCGGCAGGTCTCCTACCGCGATCGACCGGATAATGACCGCCAGGCTCTGCGCGCCCGAGTTGCCCCCGAGCAGGGCAACAAGCGGCATGTAGGCCGCCAGCACGACGGCACCGATCAGGATCGACTCGAACTGAGCGATCATGTAGGCGAGCAGCAACCCGACCACGAGGTTGAACAGGATCCACGGCAAACGCCTGCGCACCGACACTCCGATCGGCGTGAAGATCGAGTCCTCCTCGTGCACCCCCATCATCACCGCAATGTCCTCGCCGGCTTCGGCCCGGATCGCTTCGATGGCCCGGTCGACCTTCACCATCCCTACCAACCGCTCTGAGCCGTCGACTACGGGGATGGCGAGGAGGTGGTAGCGCTGGATCAGCTCGGACACGACCTCGCGGTCTGTCGAAACGTCCACGGAGACGGGATGTCCCACCATGACCTCGTCGAGGCCCTGACCCGGCCTGGCGAAAACAAGTTCCCGGAACGAAATGACGCCGCGCAACCGATCTAGATCGTCGATCACGTACACGTAGGACAGGTTCGAGCCGAGGTTGGCGTGCATTCGGCGCAGCGCTTCGACCGCCTCTCCGACGGTGAGGCCGACCGGCAGCGCCGCGTAGTCGGTGGTCATCATCCCGCCCGCCGTATCCGGCTCGTGCTCCAATAGCTGCTCGATCTCGACTGCCGTGTCTGGGTCGAGGGCTGCAATGACTGCGTTCTGCTCGTCAACCTCGAGCGCCCCCACCACGTCGGCGGCCTGGTCGGCTTCCATTGCCGCGATCAAATCCGCAGCAGCCGATGGTCGGATCGACTCGAGAACGTCGGCGGCCGCCTCGGGGCGCATCTCGTCGAGCACCTCTCCGGCGTGATCGGTTTCAAGTTCGGCCAGCAGGTCGGCGGCTCCCTCCTCGGGGAGGGCTTCGAGGATGTCGGCAGCGTTTTCCGGCGTGTACTCGGCGAGCTCTTCCCACTCCTCGGGGTGGGTCTCGAGGTAGGCCTCGGCTTCCTGCGGGCTTCGCCGCGCCAGATCGCGAACGGTCTCGACGACTGCGCGCGGCCCGGGGATCCGGATTTTCACGGCAGGAGCACCGAGCGCAAAACGATGGCGTTCGGATCTGCCCGCTGGATCATCTCTCCGATCCGATACGCCCCATCGCCGGATGCCTCGAGCCGGTCGACGAGAGCATCTGCGTGGTCGGGGGATGCGGCGAGCAGGAGCCCGCCGTTGGTTTGGGCGTCGTAGAGCAGGTTCAGGGTGGTGTCGTCGGTCGTTCCGACGTCGACCGATCCCTGCAACGATCTTCGGTTTCGCTTCGATCCCCCGGGAAAGTGCCCGGCCTCGTACAAGTCAGCGGTGCCATCGATGATCGGTACCCGCTCTGGGTCGACGACGGCGGTTACCCCACTGGCGTTCGCCATCTCTCCGAGGTGACCAAGCAGGCCGAACCCGGTGACATCGGTTCCGGCGGCAACACCCGTTGCCAACGCCGCCACCGCTGCCGAGTCGTTCAACCTGGTCATCAGAGCGGCAGCAGCATCCATGACCCCCGCCGGTGCGGCGCCTGCCTTGAGGGCGGTTGTGATGACACCGGTCCCGAGCGGTTTGGTCAACACCAGCAAATCGCCCGCTGCGGCTCCGCCGTTCGTGATCATCCGCTCGGGGTCCACGGTCCCGGTGATGGCGAACCCGTACTTGGGCTCCGTGTCGTCGATCGAGTGTCCTCCGACGAGTGTGCATCCCGCTTCGGCGAGCACGGCCAGGCCTCCGTCGATCACGTCGGCGGCCAGATCCCACGGCAGCGCGTCTCGCGGCCACGACAGCAGCTGGAGCGCCGTCAGCGGTGTGCCGCCCATGGCATAGATGTCGGAGAGGGCATTGGCGGCGGCGATTCGCCCCCACAGCTCAGCATCGTCAACGATCGGTGTGAAGAAGTCGACGGTCTGTACCAGGGCGAGGCTGTCCGTAATTCGCATGACCCCGGCGTCGTCCGCCCCGGCAAGGCCTACCAGGAGGTCCGGGTGTTGGGTGGCAGGGGTTCCGTGCACGCGGCGCAAGACCTGCGCCAGCTCGTCAGGTGCGAGCTTGCAGGCTCAACCCGAGCCGTGACTGAACGTGGTGAGACGAATGGCGTCCATGCGCCGGAGCGTACCGTCGGCGGTTGCGGAGGACGCGCATGGGCTCCAGACTTGGTGTATGGACGAGAATGCACGACAACGGCTGGACGCGATCAGCGGCTCTCTTGGCATCGGGAATCTGCAGCGCCACATATTCCTGTGCGCCCAGCAGACGACGCCACGATGTTCGACCTATGACGAGAGCGCCGAGACCTGGACGTATCTCAAGAAACGGCTGAAGGAGCTCGATCTGGCCTCGGCGCCTGCCCGGTGGCGGAGCTCCGAGATGGATCAGCC
>CAXMPL010000313.1:0-11168 GCA_964195125.1 uncultured Kiloniellales bacterium
ATCTCCATGGCAACCCCCTCAATGACGGCGAACGCCGCCGTACTTCATCCGCGTGTCTTCCATCCTGGCAACTCGCTCCTCGGCTCCGTCTTGGATCCCGACGTCGATGACCTCGCCGAGGAACAGATCGTGGGTGCCGACCTCGATCGTGTCTCGAACCGCGCACTCGCACCAGGCGATGGCGTCGTCGAAGATCGGTACACCGGTGACTCCGTCCCTCACCGAATAGCCGTTGAGCGCAGCGCCGTCATCCTCCGCCGGCTTGGAGAAGCGCCTGAACACCTTGGTGTCCTCGCGATTCCACAAGTTGACGCTGAACGACCCCCCGTCGCGGATGAGTCGGTTGGTCACCGCCGTCGAATCCACCGAAATGGCGACCAGGACCGGCTCCATCGCCACCTGGGTGACCCACGAAGTGGTCATCCCATTGCGCTCATCACCCGAACGCGACCCGACGAGGCACAGCACATTGGGGATCGCCCACATCACCCTGTTCACCGCCGCGGCGTCCATCGCCACCTCCGGCTGGGCATGGTACGCACCCGCACCGGGACCGGCGTGGACGGAAGACTGCTGCCAGGGAGGCCGCTGGCGCCGCCATCGATCCGGCCCGTGGCCAAGTAGAGCAGTAGCGAGTTAGTAGCGAAGTAGCGCAGTAGCGCAGGAAGACACTGATCTACTTATCTACTTATCTACTGATCTACTGATCGCCTCGGCACCGTCGAACCCCCAGAACTAGGATGTCCCCATGCACGTGCTCATCGCGACGACCGGCGTGCTCAGCCCAGAACCGGTGGTCGAGTTCACGAGACAGCTCCTCGGCCAGCACGGCAAGGTCACCTTGATCACCGTCATCGAGGTGCCGCGCAAGTTTCTCGATGGCTTGCAGCAGAACAAGGGTGCGACCGGAGACAACGCATCGGACGCGGCTGCCGACAAATATCTCCAAGAGCGCGGCCATCGCCTGGTGGAACCGGTGGCGCAAGCGCTCGAGGGAGCGCGGATCCCGTACGAGGTCATCTACCTCGACGGCGCCGATCCGTCTATCGCCATTTCTCAGGCGGCGGGTGACCTTGGCGCCGACGTGGTCATCCTCGGCGCCACCCGCCCAATTTTCGACAGGGATGCGTGGGAGAGCGTGTCGGCGCGAGTCATGATCGAATGCGGCAAACCGGTCCTGGTCGTCCCCGGTCCACCGGAAAAGGTCGATGAATCGGTAGCGGACGATCCGGGATGAGCTGGGAGGCATTGCGCACCCCTGAGGAGCGGTTCGCTGATCTCGACGGCTTTCCCTTCGAGGCCCGTTACCACGAGATCGACGGTCTCCGGATCCACTACCTCGACGAGGGCGAAGGGTTACCGATTGTGCTGTTCCATGGCGAGCCCACCTGGAGCTACCTATACCGCAAGATGATCCCGCCGCTGGTGAACGCCGGATATCGCATCATCGCACCGGACTACCCCGGATTCGGCAAATCGGACAAACCGACCGATCCGGGTTTCTACACCTACGACCGGCACGTCACATTCATGGCACAGCTCATTAAGTGGCTCGATCTCAGCGACGCCACCGCCGTCGTCCAAGATTGGGGAGGGCCGATCGGTCTGCGGCTGGCCATGGAGGATCCGGCTCGCTTCACCCGTTTGGTGATTCTCAACACCGCGCTGTTCTCAGGACACGCGCCGGCAGGCCCCGGTTTTATGAAGTGGCGCTCGTTTGTGGAGAAAACACCAGACCTACCGGTCGGCTTCATCATGGGGCGCTCGGCGGTCACCAACTGGCCGGAAGAAGTGCTGGCCGCCTACGAAGCACCGTTCCCCGATGCCCGTTACAAGGTCGGTGCTCACCGTTTCCCGCTCATCGTCCCCCTCGATCCAGACCAACCAGGCGCAGCCGACATGCTTGCGGTGCGAACTGCCCTTGAATCGTGGGCGGGCCCCGCCACGGTGATCTTCTCGACCGAAGACCCGGTGTTCCCGCCGGCGGTCGGCGAGCGATGGGTCGAACGCCTTTCGAGTGCCGGAGAGCTGACCCTGATCGACGGGGCGGGTCACTTCCTCCAGGAGGACCGCGGCGAGGCCGTCGCCGCGGCAATGATCTCATTTCTCAACGCCTGAGCTCGGTTGGACCGGCTCGAGTTGTGAGTCTTACCCGCATGGATTATGGCAGGGGCGAAAGTCGACGGCCCGCGGATGGAAACGCCGGCACTTCGTTGTGTGCAGTGTATGAGTCCAGGTCGTCGTGGCACGGACTTCGTCAAGACGACTCGGTGGCGTACCCCATCTCCTGCCAGGCGTTGGTCCCGCCGGTGATGCTTCGCGCATTCTGGTAACCCAGACTGGTGAGAAGGAGGACGCCAGAGAGCGAGATGTTGCCCCGCTGGCAGACGGTGAGCACAGGGGTTTGATGATCCTCGGGAAGCTCCGACCTACGATCGTGCAGCTCGTCGAGCGGAATGTTGACGGCGCCTTGGACGTGTGTGTCGCGGTACTCGTCGTAGACCCGCACGTCGATCACAAACGGCTCTTGTTTCTCCCACAGCTCGTGAGCCGAGGCGACGTCGACGGTCAAGTCCGGGTTGACCCTGGTATTTTCGATCATCTCATCGAGCAGATCTTCGCGCTTGCTCCTGGAGCTCGTTAGCCCAGGGCCCAGTCCCGCCAGATGCTTGACGACCGACGATGCGTACTTGAAGACACTGTCGGGGAAGATCACCACAGCCACATTGCCCGGTTCGTCGGGAATCAGCTGCAATGCGCCGGCCAGGGCCAAGCCAGAACTCGGTCCTGCGGTGATGCTCTCTTCGCGGTTGAGACGCAGACAGAGCTCGAAAGCCTCCTTGTTTTGGATCTCGACCAATCCCTCGTACTCGTCGGGGTGGAAGAACTGGGTCTGCTCCAGTTGGCGGATGCTGCGAACGCCGGGGATGTCGTGACCCTCGTTGGGGTGGACACCAAACACCTGCACGGTGGGGTCTTGTTCCTTGAGATAGCGGCCGGTACCCGAGATGGTGCCGCAGGTGCCGAGACCCGCGACCAGATGGGTCACAGTGCCCGCGGTCTGACGCCAGATCTCGGGTCCGGTGGTCTTGTAGTGGGCTTCGGGATTGGCCGGGTTCTCGTACTGATTCAACATGTGGAACCCGGGCTGCTCGGCGATCTCGCGCGCCCTGGCGATGGCGCCCTCAGGCGCCCACGGCGCCGGACACAGGTCGTCCTCGAGCTCAACGACGTCGGCTCCGAACAGACGCAAGATTGTCCGTTTCTCCAGGGGAATCTGGTTGGACATGGTCGTCGTCAGTGAATAGCCGTCCACGTTTGCCAACATCGCCAGGCCGAGACCAGTGTTGCCCGAGGTGGGCTCCACCAGGTCGTGATCCGCCTCGATCACACCCCGTTCCACAGCGTCGCGCACCATGCTGGAGGCCACCCGATCCTTGATGGCCCCGAACGGGTTGTACCACTCCAGCTTGGCGTACACCTCTGCATGCTCAAAGGGAATCACCCGGTTGAGACGCACCAGCGGCGTGGGATTGTCGACGCCAGCGAGCAGGCCCACGATCGAGTCGTAAACCCGGAGAGAATGGTCATTCACGTTGGGGACCTCCGTATCTCCGATCGGCTTCGTCAGCCCGCAATCCGATCCGTCACGACCCCCGCCCCCACGGCGACTGCGGTCGGGACCACGGCGATGCCGTACTTGCGGGCGAGAGCGGGTCGCTCCGTGACGTCGACGGTAACGAGTTGCCGGCCCTCTTCCACCAACCGGCTTTCGAGCTCGTGACATTCGGTGCACAGCGGGTGGGTGAACAGCACGACCACCTCGCTGGCTTCCTTCACACCCAGGTCCGCGACATCTACACGATCGAGCCGATGGCCGTAGATACCGCGTACCCGGGCGCCTATCCGGTACAGCGTGCATCCGACGCAAAACCCGGTGATGGCGGCCAGCAGGGCCAGCGCCGCGACCAGAAGCCCGAGCGACCAACCCAAAACCTCGAGGCCAACAAGGTGTGCGACCGACGCAGCGCCAAGCACGGTCAACCCGATCATGTTGGCGAAGCGGGGCGGACGGGAATCCTCGATGGGCCCCTCCCCGAAGCGAGGCTGGATCAGCTCGAAGTAGACGAGACAGGGAATGCAATAGCGGCGACCAAACCTCAGGCCAACAAACAGCTGGAGAGCAAGGATCGCCAGCAGCGGCCACCAGTCGATGACGAAGGCAAGCAACGCCAGCAAACCGATGGTCGCCTGGTTGACCCGAGGGGCACGAGCGTCGATGACTTTGAGGTTCCTATAGGGATCCGCGATTCGCTCGTTCATGGCTCGAGCCTCTCTTCGATGTTTAACTGCTGACGGCTCAGACGATGGCGCTGTGATTCTTCGGTCACACTCATCTGCTACCTCTTTTCGTTGCTCGACTTTGGGCGCGCACCATGGTCACGAACCCGTCTCGACCGGCACATCGACGAGCGAGCCGTATTCGGTCCAGGAGCCGTCGTAGTTCCTGGCGCCTGCGTGGCCAAGCAGCTCGTAGAGCACAAACCACGTGTGGGAAGAGCGCTCGCCGATGCGGCAATAGGCGATCACGTCGTCCTCGAGGACGCCTTCACCCTTGTACAAGGCCCGTAGCTCTTCTTCTGCCTTGAACGTCCCGTTGTCGTTGGCGGCCTTGCTCCATGGGATGTTCTTGGCCCCCGGCACGTGGCCCCCCACGTAAGGCTGCTCTTGGGGCAGATGGTCGGGTGCCAGCTTTTCGCCCGAGAACTCCTCCGGCGAGCGTACATCGACGAACGTGGCGTTCCCCGCCTCGGAAAGCACCTCATCGCGCAACGCCCGAAGCTCAGGACGCGAAGCACCGGTGATGTGGAAGTCGCTCTTGTCGATGGCTGGAACCTCCCCGACGACCTCCCGGCCCTCGAGCTCCCACTTCTGACGACCCCCGTTGAGGAGGCTGACGTTGTCGAAACCCCGATACTTCAGGAGCCAGTAGGCGTAGGCAGCGAACCAGTTGTTGTTCCCGCCATACAGCACCACGGTGGTGTCGTCGTCTACTCCAGCCTGAGAGAGCAAACGAGAAAACCCATCCTGGTCGACGTAGTCCCGCCGAACAGGATGGTGGAGGTCTGTCGCCCAGTTCCAGGCCAACGCGCCTGGTACATGATTTTTCTCATAGGACGTGGTGTCCTCGTCCACCTCAATGATTCGCACCGCGGCATCATCCAGATGCTGGGCCAGCCAATCGGTGGAGACGAGGGCGTCGGGGTTGGCGTAGTCGGACATAAATGGCTCCTTTTAGCAGAGAGAACAAAGGCGACGCCAAAAGAGAGAAACTCTCGGGTGGTGGCGTCTAGGAGCGCTTCGCGGAGGCGGCACTCGGATCTGTCACCCGAGAGCCCATACAGTTGCAGTTTCTCCGCACTGACATCACGACGACCTACTAATCGCTGACTTCCAAATTAACACTACCTGGACAGTAATAATTTAGAAGCAGCCCAGGCGAGAGTCAAGAGGGAAACCGGCGTGGGTGGGTCGTTGCCGGACCCGGTATCCAACGTGTCTTCAACAAGCCACGATGGCGACTTTGCCCTAGCCATCACCGGCTACAGCTCCAGACCCAGAGAGTGGCGCAAACACGCGTGCCTCGATCGCACCGGTGTTTCCTCCCGTTGAGGTGTCGATCTCGAATCGGATGATCCTGCCGGTGAAGGTCACTGCATTGAAACTCGGTGTGGCGGGGTTCCCTGTGGCGAACGGTCCCAGGCGATCGCCGTCGTCCACAACGACAAAGAATTGGTTGGTGATCGCTGTTCCATTCGCCATCGATCGTGTGATGAACTCGACGCCCGCGACCTCCTGGACGCTGCCAAGGTCGATGGTCAGAAAGGCGTCGTCGCCATCCCCCGCCGACGCCCACTCTGTGGCAAGGTCGTCGTCGATTGCGTTCTGGCCTGCAAAGCCTGCGGAGAATTCGCTGCTCACTTCCACGACCGATCCACCCATAGCCAGATTGTCGCCGTGGGCCTCTTCCTCCATGTCCTCATCCCCGCCGGCCGGGTCGATTATCGGGAGGGTGAAGGTGGCGAGCTCAGACTGAAAGAGCTGCCCTTCGGCGGTTGCTCCCTGGACCCGGAAGAAGTACGTCGCGCCCGGTTCGGCTCCCGGGAGCAGAACATTGTGCTCGATGATGCCGGTGCCGTTCATCGCAAGGTCGTTGTTCTGGTTGCCGAGCTCCTCGGTCGGGCCCCACGCGATCGAGCAGATCATGGCCTCGGTGGTGACGACACGGAAGATCCCGCGGTCGGGGAAGGTCGGGTCGTTCTCGAATACGAACTCGCTGTCCTGCACCTCCGAGAAGGGCCGTACCTCGCCTCCGGCCTCGGCCGTGCTTCCGCAGGCGGCCAGGATGAGAGCGAGGGCTGCCAGCGGCAGCACGCGGTGTGGGGTGATCTTCATGCGTATCGTCCATCCGCGGGTGGCAAGTGGCCAGCCCGCTTCGCATCTTGTCCTTGGCCCTCAGGGTAGGACGGCACGATGGGTGACGTGACCGACGGATCGCGTCGTCCAGTTCGGTGAGCCATCCATCCCTGCTGCGTGCACTGTGGCTACGGGCGACACTTCTCAGCCATCTCGGCAGTTCAGGGCGGCGGCGACTCCCTCGGTGAGCAGCTTCTCTTCGAGTCGGTTGCACGCGGCATTGATCCGATTCTGCGCGTCGTTGAACGCCGAGCCCCCCAGCGCAGCATCGATCGCCTCGAACGAGGCCGCGGTTGACAGAGCCTCGATCGTCGCCCCGATGTCCTTGATCGATAGCCGGTACGAATCCACAAGCTCGAGATGGGCGTCGAGCAACGAATCTGGAGCTTCCATCGCTTCCAGGTCGTTGACATAGCGCTGGACCGCGTCCGCCAGCAGGGCAAACAACGATGCGCTCCGTCTCCCGGTTTCAGAGACGACGGCCCCCTCGAGAACATCGGGCTCGAGATCTCGCACCAGATCGTTTACCACCTGCTCGAGCTGGAACAGATGAGTCGACCGCAGCTCCTCGGCCTCGGCGGCGTAGGCGGCCGATCGTTTGGCCACCAGGTCGGAATAGTCCGCCTCGGTCAGGGCGGGAGCGCCACACCCGGCGACCAACAGCCAAACAGCGAAGGTGGCCGCGAGCCGCACCTCAGGAGGCGAGGAGCGTGGCCAGGGGAACGAACGAGTCGATGATCGCGTCGCACACGACGTCTGGAATCGAAGCCCGGCAGAATATCTCGTACCTCAGGCCTCCCTCGGTCCAACCGAGGTTCACTCCATCGGGGACAACGATGGGGACAGTGTCGCTGCGTGCGGTCCCGACATCCCCGGGCGCCTCTCCTACTCGGAGCACGCCGAGTTGGCCATCGGCAGCGGTGTAGGGCTCCACGGACCAGAGGCCGAACGCCGCTGCGGTGTTGGCGTCGAGCTGGCCGGTTACCGAGTCGTACACGAGCTGGCTGGTAACCCACCGCACATCCTCGGTGACGAGGCTGGGAAAACGGATGGTCGGTAGCGCGGCTGCGATCTCGCTGCGACTCGCCTGCACGAAACGGCTCCCCACCTGGCGATCCCAAACTCCCCGGATAACCTGTACCGGATCGCTCACTCCGGTCGCCCCCAGATCGTCGTTCGCCCATAACAAGTCTGCCGTGCCAACCAGACCCTCGTTCCCCAATTCGACAACAACCCTGACGTCCGTCGTTGTGGTGGCGGCTGCACCCTCGCGGAGCCACTCGGTTGAAGCGTCGCCAACCCCGTCCAGTGGCCCGGAGGCACCACACGCGGAGACCACAAGCAACAGAACCGCACCGGCCAAGCTTTTGCTCAACATCCGCATCTCGGGGAAGTTTGGCATCGACGCGCGGATACCGACGCTCTCGGAGCGCGCATCGATAGGTGACCGGTCGTCTCGACGACAGTGAAGCCGCTGTTTTTCCCGCTCTTGCCACTGCGTGGCAGGCCGCTCGGGCCCCGGCTCAGCGGACTTCTCTGATCGTTGAAGCCCAGTGGTCGCATCCGCTTCGCCTTCGTTTGCCGCTCTTGGCTACGGGCCGCTGGGGCCACGGCTCTGAAAATTGCCACGCCTACAGACACCTGACCGCGCCCTCATGCGGAGCCTCCTATTTTCCCGCTCTTGCCGCTTCGCGCCCTCTCGGGCCACGGCTCCGCAAATGGCCACGCCTACAGACACGTGATCGCGCCCTCATGCGGAGCCTCTTATTCGTCGAGGACTCGGCGGATGGCGTCGTGGTCGCGTAAGGCGTTGGTCATCATGTCGTCGGTCGCTTCCTTCAAGGCCCGCAGACGGCTCGACAGCAACTCGAACTCGTCGCGAACCTCGGTGAGGCGTTGCACGGAACGACTCCGTTCCGCCTCGTAAACCTGAGAGGCACGCTGCTCGGCGTCACCGATGATCTTGTCGGCCTCGGCCTGGGCTGTGGCAATGATCCGGCGGGCTTCGATCGTTGCACCCTCGGCACCGAGCGTTTCGCCTGGCACCGGTGATGACAGCAGTCTCATGCGTCATCCTTCCCTTGCGTTGCCTCCGATCCTCTGCCAGCCGTGGCACCAGTGTATGACGACTACGCCGCGCGGTCAATAGGAGGTTTTCGACCACTCTCTGCGCGAACAAGTCCACCGGACGTGCGGTCTACGATGACTCGGTGCCCGTGCTCGCCCAACTCGGTACCGGAGACTGCGAGACGATTCGCCTCGAGTGGCTCAAACAACCGGTGAACGCTTGGTCCAGTCTGGCGTTCGCCGCGGTCGGTCTCGCCGTCTTGGCGAGCGCCCGGTCGGCGACCGGGACCGAGCGAGCTAATCGCGTTGTGTTTGGCTTGCTGTTGAGCGCGACAGGCATCGGCAGCTTTCTGTTTCACGGACCGCAGCCGGATACCGCTCATTTTCTCCACGACCTGACACTTGTGGCTGCCCTCTGGTTCCTGGTAGTCGTCAATACGGCCGGGGCGTTTGCCGCCAGCCGACGGACGGCCGGCGCCGCTTTCCTCGGAGGCGTTGCCGTCTTCGCTGTCGCCCTGCTCATCAGCCCAGGGATCAGCAATGTGCTTTCCGGCATCGTCATCATCCTGCTGATCGGTTCGGATGTGGCGATGCGGTCGCGTACCGCACCCGACCGCTTGTGGCATGCCACGGCCATTGGAGTGCTGATCGCTGGCGTCGCCCTCAACCTCGCCGGACGGACAGACGCTCCCTGGTGTGACCCGAGCACCTTGCTCCAGGCACATGCAGGGTGGCATGTGCTCGCCGCCGTCTTCCTCGGGCTCTATTTCATGGCCACGGCGTCGGCGAGGAGCAGCACCGGAGTGGGGGTGTCGTGACCGGAGCCGTGACCATCGATGATGTGCGCGCCGCCGCCGACCGGATCCGCCCTTATGTCCATCGCACCCCGATCGTGACCTCTTCGTCCCTGGACGCTGCTTCCGGGGCCTCGGTATTTGCCAAAGCGGAGAATTTCCAGAAGGTCGGTGCTTTCAAAGCCCGTGGTGCCACAAATGCCGTGTTGTTGCTCGATGATGTCCTAGGCGTAGCCACCCACTCCAGCGGCAACCACGGCCAGGCGCTTGCCTACGCAGCACGAATACGAGGCCTGCCCGCCTGGATCGCTATGCCCAGAACCTCCAATCCACTGAAGATCGCAGCAGTCCGCGGCTACGGTGCCGAGGTCTTGCTCTGCGACCACGCCGACCGCGAAGAGACCGCGTTGCGCCTGGTCGAAGAGAACGAAGCGGTGCTGGTACATCCATTCGATGATGCCAACGTGATAGCCGGTCAGGGAACCGCTGCACTGGAACTCATCGAGCAGGTCGACGATCTCGACATCATCATCGCCCCAATCGGGGGCGGAGGATTGTTGGCCGGTACTGCAATCGCTGCCATGCCAGCACAGCCCTCGATCACCGTTCTCGGTGCGGAGCCGTTCGCCGTCGACGACGCGTACCGGTCATTGGACTCCGGCGAACGGCAACCGGGCGTCTCCGACCCGCATACGGTTGCCGATGGGCTGCTGGTCGGTATGGGAGCATTGCCGTTCGACATACTCTCCAGGCTCGGGGTGGAGATCCTGCGCGTCGAGGAGGCCGATATCCTCACTGCGGGCGCGTTCTTCCTCGAACGCATGAAGCTGGTCGTCGAGCCATCGAGCGCAACAGCGTTGGCCGCCATTCTCGCCCACCCCGATCGGTTTGCCGGGCGCAGGGTCGGCCTCATCGTAAGCGGAGGAAACACCGATCTCGCCTGGTATGAGCCATCCTCGAAGTAGTACAAAGTATCAAGTATCTAGTACCAAGTATCAAAGGCTCACGTGATTCTCGACAGGTCGGTCAGCGCGGCGGCGAGCCGGGGCCGGGCCTCGGCGAGAGCGGTAGACGCCCGCATCTCGCGGTCCCGCGCCGCGGCGAGCTCGGCACCTTGCTCTGCCGCCTCGGACGATCCGGATTCCACGCCATGGGATCCGTGACGCGCATCGGATCGCTCGATCACGGCTGCGTACGTCTCCTTCAACGAACCGACGACGCTCTCAGCGGCTCGCAGCGCAGGTGAGTTGGGAGCGGCTGCCGCTTCCAGTGCGTAGAGATCAGCGGTGGCTTGATCCATTCGAGCAGCAAGTTGGCCCCAGATACGGGCTTGCTCGGTGTCGGTGGCCTGACCGATGGTGCCTTCGAACTCGGCATCGCCATGCCAGATCGCCAGCTGCTCGGTGAGGTTGTCGTACAGCCACCGCGACTCTGCATACCCGCTCTGGGCTTGGGTCTTCCACGCCGGCACCACCGCTGCCGCCGGCGTCTTCTTTCTTCTTCCGGCGAGCAGGGCGATGACCAGCACGAATATGGCCCCCAGTACGATCAGCAGCACCCACCACGGCGTCTCACCTGTGTCGGTGTCGGGAGCCACCGTGGTTTGCGCAGGGGGCGCTGTGGTCTCTGCCGGGGGCGCGGTAGTTTCGGGTGTGTCAGGGAGGGTCCGCTCAGAGGTGGGGCCGGTGCCCTCACCTGACCCGTCGCAGCCCGTGACCAGGCTGCCGACGATCAGCAGCACGGCCAGAGCCAGGCCGATTCGCACCCACTTGGTCATGTCACCCCTTGAGACTGGAAGGCGCCGCAGTGTAGGAGGCTCCGCATATGCGG
>CAXMPL010000314.1:0-1556 GCA_964195125.1 uncultured Kiloniellales bacterium
TCCACACCCGCACGAGCGTTCCTAAAGGCAGCCAACCGGCAAGGAGCATTCGACAACCTCACCGACACCCTGGAAGGACTCGAAGCTGTCCTGTCGGAATCGTTCGGGTCAGTCCAGGCTGATGTCATCGGATCACTTGCCTTGTTTTCCGCCAGGGACCCAAACCCGGATTGAGGTGACCGAACCCAGCCCATAACCGGCAATATTGGCGGCCCATCCCCCGATCTCAGGTAGCGCATATGTGCCGATATGGGCGGGTACAGGCAGCCGCTCGATATGTGCCGATCACGAGCACTCTCCGATCGATATTGCCCAGATTGCGTGATCTGGTCGATCTGAAGCAGGGACGCAAGCCCCGCGTCTCGGCCTCTTCCTCAGCAGAGCGGCCGATGAGGCAGAACCTTGCCGTAACTGCTCAGTCCGGCTGCGGCCTAGCCGCCTCGAGCAGCCGATTCGGCCCGACGATCGGTCGAAGACATCGCCGTCACTCCTCTCCTTGCAGGGGGTGGCGCCAGACCGCGATCCGGTAACCCTGAAATGGTATGACCTACCGATGGCCCGAGATCGTTCGACTTGCAGCGGTCGCGTCCCGGTGGCTGATTCGTAGTACGGCCCCGCCTTCGTTTTCCCACCGGGCTTGGTCGGCGGCGGTGCCGGAGATGCGGTCGGTGTAGTTCGCCGCGTCGCGAGCGACAGCCCCTGGCCGTCCCGGGTGCGGACCGGTTTCTTCACCGAGCTCGTCGGCAATTGCAACGTCGACGCTGTAGTCGATCTCGAGGACGATCAGCGTGGGCACCGACAGCTCGAGGGCCTGGCGGAGCCGGACTGCGAAGTCATCTGGGGACGTCACTCTCCAGGCTGGGAGGCCAAATGACTCGGCGAGGCGAACGAAATCGGGATTGGAGAAGTCTGTGCCGAAATCACGCCCGAAGCGTGTTTGTTGCTTCCAGGCAATCGAGCCGAACTGGCGGTCTTCCCAGATGACATTCACAAACGGCGTGCCCAGACGGACCGCGGTTTCTAGCTCCTGAAGGTTCATGAGAAATCCACCGTCCCCGCTGACCGCCACGACCTTGCGGTCGGGGTGCACCAGCTTGGCGGCGATGGCCGCCGGCACCGCGAAACCCATGCCTGCCAACCCGTTGGCGATCAGGACCGTATTGGGTTCGTAAGCAGGGAACATCCGTCCGATCCACAGTTTGTGGAGCCCGACATCGGAGACCAGGATGTCCGATCGGCCCAGCGCCTTGCGAATCTCAAACAGGACCCGAGGTGGCTGCATGGGGTAGCTGGCGTCGACCTTGGCCTCCTCGAAGCGGCGGAGAACCGCGTCGCGGAGGCGAGTCGAACCGCCCGGTCGAGCGATGGGTTGACACTCGCCGCTGAGCTGGTCGAGCACCGCGTTGAGGTCTCCGACGACCTCGACCTCGGGCAGATAATACGCGTCGATCTCGGCTGGAAGCGTGTCGAGACAAACAATCGTCTTGTCGCCACCCGGGTTCCACAACCGAGGCGAGTGTTCGACCAGATCGAATCCGATGGCCACCACCAAGTCC
>CAXMPL010000315.1:0-6986 GCA_964195125.1 uncultured Kiloniellales bacterium
GTGGTGAAGCGGCGAGCGCTGGATAACCGGGAAGTGGCGATGATCGGGCGAACTCACGGAATGTGGGCGGAGCCGATGCCATTCGGTCTCAAGCTCGCCACCTGGGCGTTCGAAATCGGGCGCGACTATGACCGGATGCGACGCGCCAGGGACGCGGTGGCGGTTGGCAAGATTTCCGGAGCGGTCGGGACCTATGCGCATACGCCTCCCGAGATCGAAGCCTACGTCTGCGGAAGCCTCGGGATCGGGATCGAGCCTGCATCGTCACAGATCACCCACCGAGACCGGCACGCCGAGTTCCTTGCCACCATCGCCATCGTTGGCGCCTCTCTCGAGCGGTTCGTCACAGAGATCCGCCACCTCCAGCGGAGCGAGCTCGGCGAAGCGAGCGAGGCCTTTGGAGACCGGCAGAAGGGCTCGTCATCTATGCCGCACAAGCGGAACCCGATCGCCTCGGAGAACATCACAGGCATCGCCAGGCTGTTGCGCGGCTACGCCTCGGTCGGTATGGAGAACGTAGTCCTGTGGCACGAGCGCGACATCAGCCACTCGTCTGCGGAGCGGATCGCGCTCCCGGACGCCACCGGGCTCCTCTACTTCGCGCTCGTCCGGGTCAGCAACCTCATCGACGGGTTGGATGTCGACACCGCACGTATGGCGGAGAACCTGGAGGCAACCAGGGGCCTCGTCTACTCCCAGGCGGTCTTGCTGGCGCTTGCCGAAAAGGGGCACAGCAGAGATGAGGCGTATCGGATCGTGCAACGTAATGCGATGGCGACGTGGGACGAGGGCGGATCGCTGCGGGAGCGCCTCGCCGCCGACCCTGAGTGTGACCTCACCGACGCGGAATTGGCGGCGAGTTTCTCGACCGAGCGCGCCTTCGCCAATACCGGCGTCGTCTTCGAACGCCTGGAGGAACTCGAGCTCTAAGGGCGCGCACCTGCGAACCCAGGGTTCGCAGGCCCGGCTATTTTTCCCGCTCTTGGCTACGGCCCACTCGGGCCACGGCTCCGCAAATAGCTTCGCCTACACAGACCGGATCGCGCCATATTCGCGTCGCCTCCTGGACGATACCGATCGCTGATGGGGGGTGCGGGTAACCTCCGCGCCGTGCACACGCTGGAGCACATCTCGTCGGGGAAGGTTCGTGAGATCTACGCCGTCGCCGACGACCGGCTGATGATCGTCGCCACCGATCGAATCTCCGCGTTCGACGTAGTCATCGACGAACCAATCCCGGACAAGGGCAGGGTGCTAACCGGGCTGTCGCTGCACTGGCTCGATCTCCTCGATACACCGAACCACCTGCTGTCTGCCGGTATCGGCGACGTTCCCGGCCTGACGCCCGAGGAGCGCGCCGACCTCGCCGGACGGGCGATGGTGGTACGCAGAGCCGAGGTCATCCCGATGGAGTGTGTGGTGCGTGGGTACTTGTACGGGTCGTCGTGGAAGGAGTACGCGGCCGGCGGCGGCCCCACCACCGAGCACCTGTCGCAGGGGCTGCAGCAGGCGAGCCGACTCCCCGAGCCGATCTTCACCCCCGCCACCAAAGCCCACTCCGGTCACGACGAGAACCTGACCGAACCCGACGCCCGCGCCCTCGTTGGGGATGCCGTGTACGAGGAGCTGCGTCGCCGCAGCATCGATCTCTACCTGCGGGGGGCCGAACACGCCGCCGATCGAGGGATCATCCTCGCCGACACCAAGTTCGAGTTCGGGACCGTAGCGGGCGAGCTCATCCTCATCGACGAGGTCCTCACGCCCGATTCCTCCCGCTACTGGCCCGCCGACGCCTGGGCGCCGGGCACCACCATGTTGTCATTCGACAAACAGCCGGTGCGGGATTGGCTCGAAGCCCAGGACTGGGACAAGAGACCACCGGCCCCTCGATTGCCCGAGGACATCGTCGCCGATACCAGATCCCGGTATGTCGAGGCCTTTGAACGATTGACGGGAGAAAGCTTTGGGGAGTACCTGCGTGGTGCCCGATGAGCTGTCGGCTTGCGAGCTCCCAGTTCCCAGTGGCCAGTCAGCACTTGGCGACTTGCGACTCGCGACTCGTGACTCGCGACTCGTCGGTTCCCAGTTTCCGTTTGGCGACTTGCGACTCGCGACTTGCGACTTGCGACTCGGCCGGCGGAGCCGGCACATGATCTTTCGCATCCAGATCACACGCCGGGAAGGAATCGCCGACCCCGAAGGGACCACAACCGCGCATGCCTTGCGCGAGCTTGGCTACCAGGAGGTCACCGGCGTGACCTTCGGCCGCGACATCGCGATCGAGGTGGACGCCGAAGACGACGCCGCGGCCAGGGGACGGATCATCGAGATGTGCGACCGGTTGCTAGCCAACCCGGTCATCGAGAGTTACACGGTGGAGAGGGTTTCATGAGTCGCAAGTCGCAACTCGCAAGTCGCAAGTCCCCAACCGCGAACTGGAGATTGGAGTCTGACAACCTCGGGTTGGCCTCCGACGACTTCGGACTGGCAGCTGGCCACTGGCCACTGGCAACTCTGTGAAAACTGCCGTCATCGTCTTTCCGGGGTCGAACTGCGAACACGATGTTGCCCAGGTGTTGCGCTCGCTCGGTGCCGAGCCCGAGCTCGTTTTCCACCGCGACCGCGACCTGACTGGTGCAGACGGGATCGTGCTCCCGGGCGGGTTCGCCCACGGCGACTATCTGCGTACCGGCGCCATCGCTCGGTTCTCGCCGGTCATGGCAGAAGTCGAACGCCACGCCGCAGCGGGAACGCCGGTGATCGGCATATGCAACGGGTTCCAGATCCTCACCGAAGCGGGCCTCCTGCCGGGGGCGATGGTGGCGAACCGCGGCCTGCGATTCATCTGCAGGCACGTGTTGGTCAGGGTCGAGTCCACCGACAGCGTGCTGACACGGAACGCAGGCGTCGGAGACGTGCTGCGGATCCCGCTCAACTCGTACCAGGGCAATTTCGTGCTCGACACCGATCGACTCGCCGCCCTCGAGGACCGAGGCGGGGTCTTGTTCCGCTATGTCGACGAGAAGGGACATCCCGATCACACGATCAATGGAGCAACCATCGCCGGCATCGCCAATGCCGCAGGGAACGTTGCAGGGTTGATGCCGCACCCGGAGCGGGCGAGCGACGGACTCCTTGGATCCTCGGATGGCCTGGTGCTCCTCGAGTCGTTCGTGGCCTCGATGGCCAAGCTCCCGGCATGAGCGAATCGCTGCACCTCCAACTCGGCATGACAGACGACGAGTACGCATCGGTGGTTGCAGTCCTCGACCGACCGCCCGCCGATGCCGAGCTTGCCATGTACTCGGTGATGTGGTCGGAACATTGCTCCTACAAATCCTCCCGCGATTGGCTCGACCGGTTCCGCAGCGACTACCCGTGGGTCGTCCTCGGCCCTGGTGAGAATGCCGGGGTCGTCGACCTCGGGGACGGCTGGCTCGCTGCGCTTCGGATCGAGTCGCACAACCACCCTTCCTACGTCGAGCCATACCAAGGTGCGGCGACCGGCGTCGGCGGCATTCTGCGCGACATCTTCGCGATGGGAGCCAGACCGGTGGCGGTATGGGACGCGATCCGCTTCGGGCCGCTGACCGACTCCAAGAACCGATACCTGTTCGGCGGGGTTGTTTCGGGCATAGCCGGCTACGGAAATGCCGTCGGTGTCCCGACTCTCGGGGGAGAGGTCGAGTTCGCCGAGCGCTTCTCGAACAACCCGCTGGTCAACGTGATGGCGCTGGGGCTGATGAAAAGAGATCAGTTGGTTACTCGCGCCGCGGCGGGGGCGGGCAACGTCGCCATCCTCCTCGGAGCGTCGACCGGACGCGACGGCATCGGTGGTGCCTCGATCCTCGCCTCGACCTCCTTCGACGAGGATTCGAGCGCCAAGCGGCCCTCCGTCCAGGTCGGCGACCCATTCGAGGAGAAGAAGCTGATCGAGGCTTGCCTCGAGCTCTACGAAAATGACCTCGTAGTCGCCATCCAGGATCTCGGTGCAGCAGGGATCTCCTGTGCCACCTCCGAGTCGGCCGCCGCCGGCGGGATGGGCATGACCGTCGACCTCGACCGGGTGCACCTCCGCGAGACAGCGATGACGGCGGCGGAGATACTCCTCTCCGAATCCCAGGAGCGGATGTTGGCAATCGTCGAACCGGGAGACGTCGCAGATGTGCTCGCCACCGCCGAGAAGTGGGAAATCAACGCATCCGAGATCGGCACCCTCACCGAGGGTGAGTTGCTCGAGGTGACGATGAACGGAGTGCCGGTCGCCTCGGTTCCCGCGGCATCCCTCGCTGAGAACGGGCCCCGGTACCGGCGGCCGGCGAAGCAGCCGGGCGATCTCGAAGCGATCTGGGCGAACGCACCGATGCTGCCTGCCGTCGTCGATGTCGCCGACACCGTGCTGAGAATGCTCGATGACCCTGCCCTGGCCGACCGATCGTGGGTCTCCGAGCAATACGACCACATGCTATTTCTCCAGACCGTCGTCGAACCCGGTCACGACGGGTCGCTGCTTCGCATCAGAGGCACGACCAAGGGTCTGGCCGTTTCCACCGATGGCGATGCGCTTCGCTGCTTCCTCGACCCGCACCGCGGCGCAGAGCGGATCGTCTACGAGTCGGCCCTGAACGTGGCCGTGACAGGGGCCGCGCCGTACGCGCTCGTGGACAATTTGAACTTCGGCAATCCGGAAAAGCCCGAGATCATGTGGCAGTTCATCGAAACCGTCGAGGGAGTGGCGGCTGCGTGCGAATCCCTCGCCGTGCCCGTGGTCGGGGGAAACGTCTCCTTCTACAACGAGACCGACGGGGTCGACATCTACCCAACCCCGGTGGTGGGGATGCTCGGCTTCTGCGACCCGATGCCGGCCATCCCACCACGCCTCGATCGTGCACAACACGGGATGGACCTTTGGCTGATCGGCCCCGAGTCTGGGAAGGACTTTGCCGGCTCTGCATACAGCAGGATCGTGCTCGACAACCTTGGGGGACGTCCAGCGGCCGTCACGCGGGACATCGGCAACGCCGTGGTGGCCCACGCCGTCCGGCTCGCCTCCATCGTGCCAGTACTCCACGACGTATCGGCCGGCGGTCTCGCCGTCGCCATCGCCGAGATCTGTATCCGATCCGGCGTTGGCGCCAGCATCGCCGAACCAACCTGGGAGCTGCTCCTCGATGAGGCGCCGAGCCGGTTCCTTGCCGTCGTGCCCGCCGGCGACGACCTTGGCATCCACGACGTCCCTGCGCGCCGCATCGGGGTGATGGGCGGTGACAAGATCGATTTCGGCAGCAACGGGTCAGCAGCGCTCGAAGAAGCAACAACCGTATGGCGAAAGGCGATCCCACGCAGGATGGACATTTCTCCAAGCCGCGGAGTCGCATAGCGACGATGAAGGTTGCTTCCGGCAAGTGCAGTCGTAATACGTAATACGTTGTACGTAATACGCAATACGTGATACGCAGCACGAAGTGCTGTCGAATTATCTCGCCCCTTTCGGTAGGTTCTAACCATGGACTCCACCGAGACCAGCGCCCCGGTCTGCTACCGGCACCCGGACCGCGTCACGGGACTGTCTTGTTCCCGCTGCGGAAAGAACATCTGCGTCGAATGCAGCAACGACGCAGCGGTGGGCCAGCTGTGTCCGGAGTGCGCCGCATCGACGGACCGGCATCAGGTCGTTCGCGCCAGGAACTTGAGCGGGCGGGCCTCGTTCGCCACTGCGCCAGTGAGTTTCTCCATCCTGGCGGTGACTGTGGCCATCTGGGGAATCGGAGTGGTCGCCCCAGCCGCCAACGACTGGCTGTTCCAAAACCTCGCCCAGCACAACCTGCTGGTCGCGGCCGGGGAGTGGTGGCGGATCTTCACAGCCGCCCTGCTCCACGCTCCGTTGAATTCCTCGTTCGGCCTTTTCCATATTGGTTTCAACATGTACTTGCTGTATTTGTTGGGACCCCGAATGGAACAGCAGGTCGGCTCACCTGCCTTCGCCGCTCTGTACGTTGCCGCCGCCGGCACTGGCGGCCTGGTGTCGTACCTACTCGGGGATCCCTTCCAGATCAGCATCGGAGCGTCAGGCGCCATTTTCGGTCTAGTGGGCGCCTGGCTAGTCGCTTCCTGGAAGACCAGGCAGACGCCCGGCGGCCGAGCAATGTTCAACCAGCTGATGTTCTTCGTGCTCCTCAACGCGGTACTGGGCTTCGCTATCAGCAATATCGACTGGCGCGCTCACCTTGGGGGCCTTCTCGCTGGCATGGGGATCGCCTACCTGTGGTCGATTTTCGCCGTTGGCAAGCCAAACGCCGTGGGGATCAGAACGGCAATCGCCACCGCGGTCATCGCCTTCGACCTCGCCGCAGTGTTGTTGCTTTAGAGGCTCCGCAACTAGAGCGCGATCTCGCCATCAGGGAAGCCGTTGCGGAGCCGTGGCCCGAGCGGCCCGCGCAGCGGCAAGAGCGGGAAAAATGGTGCTCCGCAAATAGGGCACAACCCGGTCTCTGTGGCAAGGCCATCTGCGGAGCCGTGGCCCGAGCGGCCCGCCGCGAAGCGGCAAGAGCGGGATAATCGCTCCACTTCTGTCGAGACGACCGGTCACCTATCGGTGCGCGCTCTTAACCCGGCCACAGGCCACCAGTCACTGTGACCGACTGACCGTGTCCTTCCGGTCCCCCGCGATACACTCCGGCACGATGGCCACCCACACCAGCTCCCGGTCACGACCAGGGGAGGCCTGTGGCGTCTTCGGCATCTTCTCCACGGAAGCGGATGCGGCTCGCATGACCTACTTTGGCATTTTTGCCCTCCAGCACCGTGGCCAGGAGAGCGCAGGGATCGCCGTGTCCGACGGCGAAACGCTCACCGTTTACAAGGACATGGGGCTGGTCGCCCAGGTGTTCAACGAAACCACACTGGCGGCGCTCTCCGGTGGAATCGCCATAGGTCACACCAGGTACTCGACGACGGGGTCGAGCGTATGGGAGAACTCGCAGCCG
>CAXMPL010000316.1:0-2290 GCA_964195125.1 uncultured Kiloniellales bacterium
TGGTTCCGAGGTCGATGCCTACTGCACGTACCATATTGGTTGACTCCTTGTTTTCCAGCTCTACAACGGGTTTCCGACGAGCTTAGTGGTCTCGGGTGGTATAACTTGAGTCTGCCACTATCAATTCCGAGAAATTGACAGCTGCTAGGTACCAGGTACCAGTTTCCCGTAATACGTAATACGTAATACGTAATACGGTTTATCGGGAGAGGCCGGTGCGATTGCTGCACCGAATCTCTGGCTGATCACTCGACGAGGTCGTCCGACCTTGGTGGGAAGATGCTGAAAATCGGCAGATAGGGCTCGGGATCTCTGGTCCAGTCGAATCGCCGGATCTGCTGGAACGATCGGCGACCCATGAACGCCCTGGCCATCTCATAGGGATTGCCTGACACCGTGACTTCGTCCTCGCCCATTCCGAATTCCCTGTCGTAATCGTCGGTGTGGAGGTGGAGGGCGGCGAGGCCCGCCTGCTCCATTTTGGGGCCGATCGCGTTCCCGGCCCTCAGGCTGAGTCGAAGCCCTTCGCCGCTCCTGTTGGCGGTGTGATCCACCGCGTTGCGCACGTCCTGTTCGTGGTGCCAGACGTCGATGACCGCAGAGGAGAGCGGTGATCCGACGGCGGCGAGACGCTCCTCCACCTCGGGGCCAACAACTTTCCATTCGGCACAGACCTCCTGTGGAGAGTTGTCGGCGCGTGCTGCGACCTGGCGGGCGGTCCACTCGTCGGAACCGACGATTTCCAGGTTGCCGGCAAGCAGATCGGCGGCAACTCCTGTGAGGTGGCCGTACAGATCCTTCACCGTCCACTCGGGGGTGGCAGGAGCCAGGGTCATCCACTCGACATCGGACAGTTCGGCAGCGAGGGTGAGCAAACCCAGGCGGGTCGAACGGTAGATCTCGGCGAAGTTGAAACTCATGGCTCCGATAGCCATCCGTTCACGACGTCGACGAAAGCGTCGGGAGCCTCCAGCATGGGAAGGTGTCCCACTCCGTCGATCTCTACGTAGTCCCAATCCGGACGCTGCGCGGCTGCCCAGCGTGCTGATCCGGACGCAACCAGCCGATCCTCCGTGCCATGGATGAGCAGGGTTGGCTGCGAAACCCGGTGCATCAGACGTCGCAGCCGGGACGGCCGCAGCGCATAGCCGGCAACCGACCGATCCGCGTCGATGAAGGCTCGAATCGCCCACGCGTCTGCGCGCCTGCCTATAGCGTTTTCGACGATTGCTTCTCTGGCCATTTCGGGGATGCTGTCGACATCGACGCAGTTCATTCGCAGCGCCTCATCGACAGCTTGCCGCGGCGTCGTTGTGGCCCGGTACAGGCGCACGCCGAGCGGACCGAACACGGGAATGAGCGGACTGAGGAGCTTGAAGAGCACCTCAGGATCCGGTGGCGAGCGGCGGTCAATCGGCAGCACGGTGTCCACAAGGACCAACCGGTCGACCGAGCCCGGGGAGTCGGCGGCGGTAATCATCGCCACCAGCCCTCCCATCGAGTTCCCTACCAGGGTCGCCGATGACGCACCGAGCTCGGAGATCAACCCATCAACGAGCCGAGCGTTGTCTTCAACGGACACGCCGCGCCCGGCAGGTGGTGTCTCTCCGCACCCCAGCAAATCGACGGCGATCACCCTTCCGTGATCGGCCAGGTCGCTACCAACCGCCGTCCAATTCCCCACCGAGCCGGCCAGCCCATGCAGCAAAAGCACGAGCCTCCCCTCGCCACCGTAATCGACGATGCGGACGGGACCATCGAGATCCAGCGTCTTGCTGATCATGCGAGGAACCGTACCGCCCTCATCCGGTAAGGGCGTTGATCAGGTCGCCGGTTTCTTCGGGATCGAAGCCTCCCTGGATGTAGAAGCGAGTGATTCCCAGTTGCGACATGTCGTCGAACTGCTCGCTGAGCTCGGCGTAGGTGCCAACCGGGGTATGGCGCTTGGCGAAGTGCTCGCTCAGCTGGTCCCTGGTCATCCCCGCCTCGGTCGCTCGCCGGTCGAGAGCCTCCTGGACTCCCTGTTCGGTCGCGGCGGCGACGACGAGCCCGGCACTCGAGAGCAGTAGAGCTTCCGGATCCCGGCCTGCCTGTTCTGCGGCGGCTCTGGAACGATCAATGCGAGCCTGTAGGTCGTCGCCGGGGTAGACGTTGAACTCGTCGGCGTAGGTCCCCGCCAGGTAGGGCGTCTTGTGGGGACCGGTCCCGCCCACGACGAGTTTTACGCGGCCAACCGGCCGCGGGGAGAGCGGGAACGCTTCAAGGCGGTAGTACTCGCCGTCGAACCCAA
>CAXMPL010000317.1:0-5354 GCA_964195125.1 uncultured Kiloniellales bacterium
CTCCTGACCCTCGTACGGTGCGTACGTGGCAAGCCGGCCCTGTCGCTGCAGCGCCGTTGCCTTGTGGTCGAAGCTGCGGGCGGTGACCATCGCCTCATACAGATCTCTGATCACCGAGTCATCGATCGGTGATTCGCCTACCAGGGTCCCGTCGACCTCGAGGATCTGCAGCATTTCCGTCATGGTCGGGGAGGCTAACGCTGCGGATCGCTGCAACGATATCGAGGAAGCTGAGGCTCAGCGGAAAGGGTCACGATTCTGTTCTGAGCAGAAGACCATCCGGAGCCGTGGCCCAGAGTGGCCCGGAGTCAAGAGCGGAAAAAGCAGCCCAACCTCAATCGCGCACCGATCACCTATCGCTGCCCGCGAGCCGCTCGTAGAGGCCCAGCACGTACGCAGCCTGGCCTGCGTGCTGCAGGTCGTCGCCAATGACGCTGACAAGCCGGACGCCGACCGACACCGGTGGATCCCAGCCGTGGTCGATGATGCGCTCGAGCTCATCGGCGTCGATCGTCTCCAGGTAGGACAGGGTGCGGTCGTAAACGGCGTCGTGATACGCACGCAAGTCTTCTGCGGTCGGGTTGACGGCGGCGACATCCTGGGTGGTGTGGCCGTAACCCGTGTTTTTTGGGTCAGGCTCCATGGCGAACCGTTGTGCCCAGGTGATCCATGCCTGCTCGCGCCCCGCGATTTCCGAGATGTGGTCGTCCTGAACTCTGGTCAGGTGCCACAGCAGCCAGCCGATCGAGTTGGCGTCTGGGTCGGGACGGAAAGCCAATTCCTCGGTGTCGAGGCCCTCCGTCACGCGGTGCACGATTTCCCTGATTCGACCGTAGGCATCCACGAGGACATCCCTTGTCTCCACAACCCTCCCTGTGTCGCGGTGAGCGTAGAGGTGATCGGCTCGGCCTATCGACGCGTTTGATCTTGACAGGCAACCGCGCAACCTGTAGATTGCGCGTTAATACGCAACACAAATGTTGCATATCTACGAGAGGAATCCCCTATGCGAGTTGACGACATCAGAAGAGAAATCGTGATTGATGCTTCCATCGAGCTGGTCTGGGAGGCGCTGACCTCGGCGGAACAGATGTCGCAATGGTTTGGTGACAGTGCCGAGATCGACCTTCGACCTGGTGGGCGGGCACGGATCGGATGGACCGAGTCCGACGCCATGACAGACTGCATCGTGGAGGTCGTCGACCGCCCGACTCGATTCTCCTTCCGGTGGGATGCACTGAACGACACTCCAATCGATGTCGCCTCGACACTGGTTGAGTTCACGCTGGTCCCGGAAGGCGATGGCACGCGATTGACGTTGCTCGAATCCGGGTTCGCCGATCTTCCCGACGAGGCCTATCAGGCTCGTATCGACGAGAACTCGGCCGGATGGGACTCCGAGCTCGAGGATCTTCGCCGGTACCTGACAGGGGTCCGGCCCGTTGCCTGAGAGCCCGAGCGTTTTCGCCGCGCTTTCGGACCCGACGCGCCGCCTACTCGTCGATTGGCTGGCGTCGGAGGAGAGCGGCACAGCTACCGAGTTTTCAGCCCGTCTCCCGATCAGCCGGCAGGCCGTGGCGCGGCATCTCCAGGAGCTGGAGCGAGCCGGATTGGTCTGGTCGGAGCGCGCCGGACGGGAGACCCGGTTCTCGCTGAACGCCGAGTCGTTGACGGAGGCAGCACGATGGCTGGACGCCCGCGCCGAGAAGTGGGATCGCACACTCGGCCGTCTCAAGCACCACGCCGAGTCGGCCCATGGCCGGCGAGCCGCTCTCCGGCCCTGATTTCGATCGGCATCCGATTGGCAGGAGGAACGAGAGGGCACGACCACCTGTCGTCCCAGACACAGGACGGGTGATAGCTGAAGTTGAAGTCGAGCACCAGGGCGCCGTCTTGCCTGCCAAGGTCGGCGCCCTTGGCTCCGTCGAGCAGGTACCTGCCACCACCGTAGGTGAGGGTGCCGCTGCTGAGATCACGAAATGGCAGGAACAGGCCTCCGCCGTAGGAGGCGAGCCAGTACAGGTCGAGTGCCACCGGCTGGCGGTGGATCTCGGAGCGGGCGACGCCAAAACGAACGAAACGGGTGGTCCCGTCGACGCTGTTGTCGATCAGCGCGACCTCCTGGTCGACAGGCTCGATATCGGCGAGCACCCTCAGGGCGGGGTCATAGTCAAAGAAGGGGCTCTCGCGGAAGCCCCCGCGCCGGTCGGGGGGCACCGGACTCTGGCTGTGGGAGGCGAAGAGTGAGTCCCGCCCTGTCCGCCAGGTGGTCCATGCTCGGGCGGGGTCGAGCGAGCTTCTGACCGCGGCGTACAGGTCGACAACACGCCGCCGATAGTCGGCCAGCTCGAGCGTTTCGTTCATCGGACGAGCTTATGCCGGGTGCGGCGCAGGAACGAGCGATCGACCAAGGGGTAACCCGGAGCGGCCAGAATGGATGCCACGACAGTCGAGGAGGATCCATGAGCGATGGCCACGAAACGACCGATGACGGATCGGTGACCTGGGTGATCACCCATCGGGTCCGGCCCGATCGGCTGGAAGATTTCGAGGGATGGATCGGCGGCATCGTCGACGAGGTGGCTCGTTTTCCCGGCCACCAAGGCGTCACCGTCTTGCGCCCTGGGGGCGAATCCGGCACGGAATACGTCCTGGTCGTTCGTTTTGCCTCCCACGACGACCTCCGCCGCTGGGAAGAGTCAGCGGAGCGAGCCGAATGGGTCAACCGGCTCGAACCCCTGCTTGCAGCAGAGTCGACATTTCGCACCGAGACCGGCCTCGAGACGTGGTTCCAGCTGCCGGGTGAGCGTGTCGTCGTGCCACCGCCGAAGTGGAAGATGGCGCTGCTCATCCTCGCCGCGATCTACCCGCTTTTACTCATCGTTGTTCCACTGATGGGAACCGTCTTCGATACGCGGTTCTTGGGGGTCCCTATCACCTTGGGTCCGGAGTTCCTGGTGAGGACCCTCGCCACTGCGGTGATCCTGGTTGCGCTGATGACGTGGGTCGCCATGCCCTTTTTCACCAGGCTGTTCCGGGCCTGGCTGCGCCCGGCGCCCGGGGGCGCATGAGCCAGCGCCGTCTGGACCGCCGGTAGCGTGGCGAACATGTCGAGTTATGACGTCTTGATCGTCGGTGGGGGATTCGGTGGCGCCCTCGGCGCCAGGCGACTCGAACAGCGCCTGGCCCGCTCAGGACGACGAGCGTTGCTGGTGGCACCAGCCAACTTCATGCTGTTCTCGCCGCTATTGGCCGAGGCCGCCGCGGGCACGATCGAGCCGCGACACTGCGTGATCCCGCTGCGGGAGCTGCTGCGAAACACCGAAGTCCAGGTGGGCCATGTCGTCTCACTCGATCCGCACCGCAAGCAGGCGCAAGTCGAGGATCTGAACGGCGAACAGCATGAAATCGAGTTCGAGGCCGCGCTGCTTGCTCCCGGCTCGGTCCCTTCCATCGCCCCGGTTCCTGGCCTCACCGAGAACGCCGTCGGGTTCAAGACGCTGGCCGACGCCATCTGGCTGCGCAATCGGGTGCTGCACCAGCTCGACGCCGCGGCGGCAACAGAGGACCCCGACCGGCGGCGTGCCCTGCTGACCTTTACCTTCGTCGGCGGTGGATACGCCGGCGTGGAGGCCCTCGCCGAGCTGGAGAGCCTGGCCCGCGACGCCGCCCGTGGGTATCCGCGCCTCCCCCCGGACGATTTCCGCTGGGTGCTGGTCGAGGCCCAGGGTTCGCTGCTTCCCGGGCTTGATCCGCGCCTGGCCCGATTCAGCGAGCGACACCTTCACCGTCGGAAGGTTGAGGTGTATCTGGACACCCGGCTGGCGGACAGCACCGACCATATGGTGAGGTTGGATCCTGCCCGCGTCGGGCCGTATCGCTCCGACACCATCGTATGGACCGCAGGGCAACGTCCGGCGCCGCTGGCGGCGGGATGGGATCTCCCAACCAACGATCGCGGGTTCGTGCCTGTCGACGACCGGATGCAGGTTTCCGGATTCGATGGGGTGTTCGCAGTCGGTGACTTTGCAGCAGTGCCCGATCCGGAGGGTGGAACATCACCCAACACCGCACAACATGCGCTGCGCCAGGGACACGTCGCCGCCGACAACATCGCCGCCTATCTCGGGATCGGCGAGCCAACCCGATACCGGTACCGGAACCGGGGCCTAGCGGTGACCCTCGGCAAGAACCAGGGTACCGCCCAGGTGCGCCGCTTCACCTTTACCGGACCGCTTGCGTGGTGGATGGGCCGCTCCTACCACCTGCTGATGATGCCTGGGCTGGGGCGCAAGGCAAGGGTCGTGAGCGACTGGACGATCAGCACCCTGTTCCCCCGCGACGTAGCCCAACTCGGTCAGTTGGGTAGCCCCGAGCCGCTGGCGTAAAGCGCGCACCGATAGGTGACCGGACGTCTCGACAGAAGTGGAGCCATTTTCCCGCTCTTGCCGCTTCGCGGCGGGCCGCTCGGGCCCCGGCTCCGCAGGTGGTCTTACCGACGGAGACCGGATCGCGCCCTATTTGCGGAGCCTCTGGTTTCCCGCTCCTGGCTACGGCCCGCTCGGGCCACGGCTCCGCAGATGGTCTCGCCGACGGAGACCCGATCGCGCCCTAGTTGCGGAGCCAGCTATTTTTCCCGCTCACGCCGCTTCGCGGCGGGCCGCTCGGGCCACGGCTCCGCAGGTAGCCTCGCCGACAGAGACCGGATCGCGCCCTATTGCGGAGCCTCTAACACCGCTTGCAGCGCTAAGCCGACAGTGTCATGACCCGATCCGGAGAGAGGAGGAAGGGCGGCAGGTAGGCCGGGATGTTGGAGAATGGGAGCACGTCTTCGTGGAGCGCGATGCCGAGCTCCTCGTGCATGAAGCGCCGTCTCGCCTGGATCCGGCCCCACGCTGCTGGGTACCGAGCGGCGAATCGATCGCGAAGTGACGCGTCGGCGAGGGCAACGCCGTCCTCGATGTTGGTGGTGAAGTAGTCGGTGCCTGTGGCCGGGATGATGTCGACCTGGAAGGCCATGCCGGAGCGCAGCTCGATCGTTGACCCCGGCGCCACCGGAGAGTTCACCCACTCGTCGAGGCTGATCTGGTGACCGGGGTTCAAGAAGATGCCGAAGAACGGGTCGCCAAGGCGGCGGTCGACGATTTCCTGGAGCACCCCCCCGGTCTGACCGACGTGCAGTGCGCCGTACCACTCCGCCACCGCAGCGAAATAGGGGCCGACCAGGCGATCGACATAGTCCCGGATGTCGATGGGCAACTCCTCAGCGTCTTGGACAACGAAGCCGGCCCTGCAGTTCAACGCACCCCAGATGCCGAAAGCGACCGTGAACCGATCGCCACGCTCGATGCGCC
>CAXMPL010000318.1:0-2264 GCA_964195125.1 uncultured Kiloniellales bacterium
AGTGGGGTCCCGAGGATCAGGGCGCGCATCGTGTTGACGACGACGGTGACCGGATTGATTCGGGCGAAGGCTTGCAACCAGGAGGGGAAGGTGGCGATGGGCACGAACGCCGAGCTGGCGAAGACAAGGGGAAAGACCCACACAAAGGTCGCGGCCTGGGCGGTCTCGGGGTCACGGACGGCCAATCCGATCGTGGCGGCTATCCACGAGAACGAGTAGCCGAAAAGAACCGCGAGAAGTACCGCGAGCGCGCCTGCGGCCAGGGCCTCGAAGCGAAAGCCGATGAGGTAGCCGACAAAGGTCACAAGGATCATGACAAAGACGTTGCGGACTGCGTCCGACGCGGTGCGGCCGATCAAGACCGCGCTGCGGCTCATCGGTAACGAGCGGAACCGCTCAATCAGGCCCTTGTTCATGTCATCGGCGAGGCCCACGCCGGTCTGGGTCGAGCCGAATATCGCTACCTGGGCAAAGATGCCGGCCATGATGAAGTTGGTGTAGCTGAGGTCTCCTGGCAGGTTGATCGCACCCCCGAACACGAACACGAACAACAAGACGAACATCACAGGCTGGATGGTGGAGAACACGAGCAGCGTCGGCACCCTGCGGTACTTGAGCAGGTTCCGCTTGGTCAACACAACGGCGTCGGACACGAACCGAACAATGCTCCGTTCCGGCAGCATCTCCTGGGTTGGTGTCGCGGTCGCTTGGGTCATGCCCGTCTCCCTTTGCTGAGACCGGTGTCGATTTCGGCCACGTCGTCCTCTCTTTCGATTTCCTTGCCGGTGAGGGTGAGGAAGACGTCGTCGAGGGTCGGCCGAGTGATGGCGAGGTCTCGCAGCTTGATCTGTTCGCGATCGAGGCTGCGCACGGCCTCGGTGATGACACCCACCGGATTGGCCACCGGTAGCCGCACCCGACCGCTTTCCACGTCGATAGTCGGCGCTTCGGTGCCGATGTTCGTTACGGCCTCCGCAGCAGCGCCGACCTCGGATTTCACGGCAACCTGAAAGTCGAGGACGTCTCCACCGATGAGCTGTTTGAGCTCCTGTGAGGTGCCGGACGCGATGATTTGACCCTGGTCGATCACCTCGATCGCGTCGGCGAGGTAGTCCGCTTCCTCGAGGTATTGCGTTGTCAACAACAGAGTGGTGCCTTCATCGACGAGCTTGTCGATGAACTCCCACAGCCCGAGACGTGCCCGGAGATCGAGACCCGTCGTCGGTTCGTCCAGAAAGAGCACCTGGGGGCGCCCAACCAGGCTGCCACCGAGGTCGAGTCGACGACGCATACCGCCTGAATAGGTCTTGACCATGCGGTGCGCGGCATCGGTGAGGTCGAACAGCTCGAGGATCTCATCGGCGCGCCTCCTGGCCAGTCCGGACCGGAGACCGTAGAGGCGACCAACCATCACCAGGTTCTCCATGCCGGTGAGGATCTCGTCCACCGCGGCATACTGACCGGCCAGGCCGATGACCCCACGCAGTTCTGCCGCCTGGGTAGCGACGTCGAACCCGGCCACCCACGCCTTCCCCGTCGTCGGCTTCAGGAGAGTCGTCAGGATGCGAACGACGGTGGTTTTCCCTGCCCCGTTGGGGCCCAGGAGTGCTACGACCGTTCCAGGCTCGACCGCCAGATCGATACCGCTCAAAGCCTCAATAGACCCGAAGGTCTTGCCCAAGCCTTCGGTGACGATAATCGCCGACTCAGTGCTCATCGCTCCCTAACTGCCATGTTCTGGTTCCCAACCGTCGCTGTGTCCGCTGGAGAGTACGGCGCCGTGGTGTTGAAACAACCGCCCGAAAGTGCGGGCAGCCGGCGGACTGTACCGAGGCGCTAGATACCGACATCGGAGGCACCGTCTCGAGCGTTTGGAACCCGCAGATGCCGGACGCCGGTTAGGCGATCAACAACGTGACCGTTTTCGTCTCCGGAGCCGGGGCCGACAGCGGTCAGTCGAGCTGCGCCGCTGCCTCTTCGGTGCCGAGCCACCGAGAAACGGCGAAGATCCAAACCACGAAGTAGATCGCGCCCAGGGTGACGACGAGGACGATCGGGGCGGGCCGCCAAGCACCGATCAGCAGCGCCACGCCTGCGGCGACGAGCATCAGGATGGAGGTCGGGCGGTAGACGGTGATGAGCCGGTTGTAATCCTGCAGCGTCCGCACGATCACCGCAAGCGATACCAACCCAAGCGCCACCGAGCCGGCAAGCAGCCATGCGCTGGCAGCAGGTGCCCGGTCGTCGGTCGCCGATAGGATCAG
>CAXMPL010000319.1:0-7214 GCA_964195125.1 uncultured Kiloniellales bacterium
ACGCAAGGCGTTGATGTCGGCGTTATCGAACCGTCCGAATACGAAGAAGTCCTCCGAGATCCCCAACTTGCTGAGTTCGAATCCTGACTTCGAAGCTCCCGCCAGCAGCCCGGGTCCTTCCATCTGCGATCCGTCGCGCCAATCGAAGCCAGCCGCTCGGAACCGATCCTTCACGTGGTCGAGGTAGATCTCCGTACTCATGTGCGCCGCCCTCACCCGTCGCTGCGTCGGATCCCTTCGGCTCGAAGCCATCCATGCGAAACATACAGGTCGCTGGGTAGATTGACGAGCGGAGACCGAGCTGTCGGAGGCGCTGCCCTATGGACCGCCCAGGAGCTGTTTGACCATCACGTCCAGGCTGACTGTCCCACCCCGGGCGTGGGCGGCGGCGTAGGCATCCGGATCCAGCTCCGCCTCGAGTGGTTCCAGGACGCTCACGGCGGCCTCGCCGATCGGGATCTGCTCGAACATGGATAGCTGGTCCCTCGACGGATCTGCGAGCACGCCTGCCAGGATTTCGACGGCGTGTTCGGCCTGCCCTTTCTTGGCCCTTACCCGCGCGATCATCACTATGAGCGCAGCCATGTCAGCGACCAACCCCATCTGTTCGAATTTCTCGAGGCTCTCGAGGAGAGCGTCGTTTGCCCCGTCGAGGTCTCCGCTCCTGGTATACGCCTGTCCCAACCCCTGCAGCGCGACCGCCTGGGCGCGTAGGTAGGCGACCTCTCGGGCCAGCTCGGCCTGGCGGCCGTGCAGGTCGATCGCATCGTCGACGCGGTCCTGCATCATCGCGATGATGGCCTGCGCCGCGAGGTTCCAGGTCCTCATGAATAGCTCGCCGACGCGTGACAGAACAGCGTCTCCCTCCAGGAGCAGTCGGATCGCGGTCTCGACCTGGCCCATCTGCAGGTGTGCGAGCGCCTGATAGTTCTTCATCCCTGCCGACCACATCTCGTAGCCGGCATCGTCGGCAACCTGTACCGCCTCGGTGCCAACGGCGAGCACCTCCTGAAAGTCGCCGAGGTACGTCGTGATCTCCCCGAGCGTCTCCAGCGCCATGACGAGAGCGAAAGGATCAGATAGGGACCGCAATGCAGTGACAGCGCCAGTGGCTATTGGTGCCGCTGCCTCTGCGTGCCCGAAGCTTGCCAGGTGCTTGGCTTCCAAGGATGCGATCAGTGCCCAGGCGATCTCGGTGGCATGGTCTTCCGTTTCCGGGGCGAAGGCGTCTCTTGCCTCGGCGAACAGCTCGGCTCCCGCCTTGGTCCAGCCCCGGATCTCGTAGAGAAACCACAGCGCGAAGATGATCGCCCTTATCGCTTCGCCGTCGCCACGCTTTAGCGTCTGCCGCCACGCCCACCTGATGTTGTCGAGGTCGTCTTCGACCAGATCGAGCGCCGCCACTTCGTCGCCGAGCAACATCAAGGCCTCGATCTGGCGGCTGTGCTCGGCGAAGAAGGCGTTGTGGGCGACGATCGTCTCGCTCCACTGCGCTTGGTCAAGCTGGAGCTCTTCGTCGGCGTATTGGCGGAGCAGCTCGTGGATCGTGTAGCGGCCGGTCTCGCGATCAAAGGCGACGAGCGATTTGCTCACCAGATTCGCCATGGCCCGAAGCGACGCCCCGGCAACCACTTCTGCGGCCTCGCGGGTGAACCCGCCACGGAAGACGGAGAGTGCGGCGAACATCGGCTGCTCATCCTCGTCCAACATCGTCCACGAGTAGTCGAACACCGCACGCATGCTGCGATGCCGGTCTGGCATGTCACGGGTCTCGGTCTCTAGGAAGTCCATGCTGCGCCCGATCTCGGAAGCGATCTCGTCGACCCGCACCGTGTCGGCCCACGACGCCGCCAGCACGATGCCAAGCGGCATGCCTTCCACCAGATCGAGGATCTGGGCGAGCGGGTCGAGGTCGTCTACCTGGAGCGAGAACGAGGCATCGGCCCGTTTGGCCGCATCGATGAATAGGCGGACACCGCTCGCGTTGAACGCCTCCTCGGGCGTATCCCAGCTGATGACCAGCCCGGGCAGGGCGAACACCGTCTCGCCGGTGATATTGAGCTTGGCTCGGCTCGTGGTGATCACTCTGACCTGGGGAGCTGCGGTGAGGATCTCTGAGACGATGCCCGCGCCATCGGCGAGATGCTCGAAGTTGTCGAAGACCAGCAGCTGGTGCTCGTTGGCGAGGTGCGCCAGGAGCTGGGTTTGCAGGTCTTCATCGGTTGCGAGAGCGACGCCGATCGACTCGGCCACCGTCTGGGCGATATCCGCGGGCGAGGTGACGGGGGCAAGGTCGACGAAGAACACCCCATCCGGGTAATCGGAGGTGAGGTCGGCGGCTGCCTGGATGGCCGACCGGGTCTTTCCCGCCCCCCCTGGTGCCAGGATCGTGAGCAGTCGAGTCTCACCGATGATGCGCTTGATGTCTTCGACCTCGGGGCGTCCTACGAAGTCCGTCAGCTGGATCGGCAGGTTGTTGGGCACGGCGTCGAGGGAATCCAGTGGTGGGAAGCTGTCGTCGAGCCCATCCACGTTGATCTGATACACCCGTTCCGGCCTCGTCAGATCCTTGAGCCGCTGTTCGCCTAGGTCCTGAGCGGAGACGCCCTCCGGCATCGTGTCCTGTACCAGCTCCCAGGTCGAGGCGGACATCACAGTCTGGCCGCCGTGGGCGATGGCCCGGAGACGAGCAGCCCGGTTGACAGCAGCCCCGTAGTAATCGCCCAGCTGCAGGTCGGCGGTGCCAGTGTGGAGGGAGGCTCGGACTCTCAGCGGCTCCGGCGTCGCCCAGTCCATTTCCGCCAGCCGGTGTTGCATCTCTGCAGCGGCCGCCACCGCATCCGATGCCGCGGGGAACACCACAAATCTGCTATCTCCCTCGCCACGTGGGCGCACCGGGATGCCTCGGTGGGACGCGGCGGTCTTGTCGATGGCGTCGTCGTGCTGCCGGATTGCCTCCATCATCGAATCCGGCGCTTCCTCCCACAATCGCGTGCTGCCTTCGATGTCGGTGAAGAGGAAGGTAACGATGCCCTCGGGTAGATCGACCACCCGACGAGCCTAACGATCCTCGTTCTCGCTATTGGAGGCACGTTCATCGACGCTGCATCGAGCGCACCGGCCCGTACGGGGACATCCTCAAACGCCCGACTACCTGGTGGTCGGGTAGATCGAGGCCGGATAGCCGACACCCCTACCGTTGACACCTCGTTGGTGTCTCAGGGGTCAAACCGTTTGACCGATGTAGTCGGGAGCAATACCCATGACCGCCTACCTCACCTACACGCGCAAGGTCGCCGAGGCGACTCCGGCGGCGCGGAACCGGATCATCGATTTCTGGCGGGCGGCCGCGATCCTGGTAGTGGTATTCGGTCATTGGCTTGCAGCCTCGATCTGGCTCCGAGCCGACGGCGAAATCGCCCTGCTGAACAGCCTGCAGTGGATCCCCTACTCGGCGTGGGTCACCTGGATCGTCCAGGTGATGCCGATTTTCTTCTTCGTCGGCGGCTACGCCAACGCCCGTGCCCTGCGCAGGGTCGAGGAAGGCGAACAGCTGCGGCGAGCATGGATCACCACCAGGGTGCGCCGCCTTTACACCCCGGTGATCCCGCTGCTCGTGGTGTGGACCGTCCTCATCGTCATACTGCGGCCGTTCATCCCCGCTGACGTGCTCCGCGCCGGGTCGATGTCGGCGACGGTGCCGTTGTGGTTCATCTCCGTCTACATCGGTCTGGTCGCCGTGGCTCCTTTGACCCACCGGTGGTGGCGGCGCGCCGGTTTGGGCAGTGTCGCCGCGATCGCCGGCACCGCCATCGCAGTGGACATCGCCCGGTTCATCTTCGAAGTGCCAGGAATCGGATGGGTGAACTTCCTCTTCGTGTGGGGGGCGGTCCATCAGCTCGGCTACTGGTGGGCGAGCCGGGACGCCGCCGGCCGACCTATCCCGCCGGCGACCGGGTGGGTGATCTCCGGCACCGCGCTCACCGCCCTTATCGCGGTCACCTGGATCGGCTGGTACCCGGTGGCGATGGTGGGGATACCCGGCGCCGAGCTGACCAATATGACCCCACCTACCTTTGCCATCTTCCTGCTCGGTGTCGTCCAGGCTGGGGTCATCCTCGGCACCCAACCTGCCGTCGCCAGGGCCACGCAGCGTCTGGGGACATGGAACGTGGTGGTTGCGATCTCCGGGGTGATCATGACCGTCTATCTTTGGCATCTCACTGCGATGACCATTGTCGCCTCGATCGGACTGTTCACCTTCGGCGGTGTGGCCTTCAAGATCGAGCCCGGCACCCTGGCGTGGATTCTCACCCGACCAATCTGGATCGCGGTGCTGCTGGCCGTGACCGGGGTCCTGGTGGCGATCTTCGCCCGCTTCGAGTGGCGGATCAGCGACAAGCCGGCGCCGGCCCGCCGACGATGGGTCACCCTGGGTGTGCTCCTCACCGCCGGATCGGCGGCAGCCGTCTCCTACTTCGGCCTCGCCACCGAGGACGCCGCCATCAACTGGATCATCCCGGCGGCGGCGATCGCCGGGGCGCTGCTCATGGGCGCCATGCCTCGCCTCGGGAAGAGGCGAGAGAAGAGCGACGCCTGATTGGCGCGCCGCTTTCCCCAACGAGGCAAGGCCGATGTGCCAAACGCTTACATGAGAGCGAGTGCGGCGAACGCAATTGACGGGAACCCCGAGGGGAGCAAAGTCCGTACAATTCACCCATGCAGCCGATCATCACACCCGCCGAGTCGGCGCGGCTGGACAACGCTTCCACCGAGCCCATCGAGACCCTCATGGAGAGGGCGGGGTTTGCTGTAGCCGTCGCCGCTGCCGAGATGGGCGTTGGCTACGGGGACAGGGTGACGGTGCTGGCCGGACGCGGCAACAACGGCGGTGACGGATATGTCGCCGCCAAGCACCTCGCCGACCGCGGGGCACAGGTGACGGTGCGGTCGCTCGGCTTCCCCACCGGGGAGTACTCGCCCGCTCGCAAGGCGGGGACGGCCGCGGTCCGCGCCGGGGTGAGGGTGGTTCGCGTTGGCGAGCCCGAACCGACCGATCTGGTGATCGACGCCCTGTTCGGCGTTGGCTTTCGGGGGAAGCTTCCCGACGAGGTTGTTCCTTGGACGAAGCTCGAGACCACGGTGCTCGCCGTCGACGTGCCGTCTGGCATCGATGCCGCAACCGGGGACACTGCCGGTGCCGCTTTCAGTGCCGATGTGACGGTCACGTTCCAGGCTGCCAAGACCGGGCACTTTCTCGAGGAAGGTCCCGATCGCAGTGGTGATTTGCGGGTGGTGGACATCGGACTCGGTGTGCCCCGCGCCGAGCTCATGTTGTGTGAAGCGGCCGATGCGCCCTTTCCGGTTCGTGACCGGCGGGCGCACAAATGGTCGGCAGGGTCGGTAGCGGTTGTTGGGGGCTCACCTGGGATCACCGGGGCGGCCATGCTGGCGACGCGATCGGCGCTAAAGGCCGGTGCCGGAGCGGCAACCATCGTGTGCGCTGCCTCCCTCGTGCCGGTCTATGCGGCGCTCGACCCCGGGGTGATGGCGGCCGGAGTAGGCGATTCGTACTGGTTCCGAGCCGGTGACCTGGATGAGGTGCTGGAGGTCGTTGAGCGTTACGACGTCCTGGTCGTTGGGCCGGGGCTTGGGCCGGTTGACGGTGAATTTGTCGAGGGCCTGCTCGCCCACTGGGACGGACCGATTGTTCTCGATGCGGACGGCATCAACGCGCTGGACGGGGTCGCGACCTTGACCTCTCGGACGTCGCCGACTGTGATCACACCACACGCCGGCGAATTCGTTCGAATCAGTGGCGAAGATGCCTCCTACCAGGCAGCGGAACGGCTCGCGGACAAGACGGGAGCACTGGTGCTGCTCAAAGGATCCCCGACATTCGTCACCGACGGTGCCGAGACATGGGCGGTGACGACCGGGGGGTCCGAGTTGGCGACGATCGGGACAGGAGACGTCCTCGCCGGCATGCTTGGCGCCTTCATCGCTGGCGGATTACCCGAGGACGTGGCGGCACGGTCGGCGGCTTATCATCACGGCATCGCCGGCTCGCGCCTGGCAAAGCGTGGCACGGTGCTGGCGACCGATCTGGTCGACGAGGTCGGGCGGCTTTAGGACACGGTCACAACAAGGCGATCGCTACACCGCAGGGCGACCAGGCGCCGTCTTTGCGATTGATTGATGAGGAGAAACGGTGACCGAGCAAAAGAAACACACGGTGTTCTCCGGCGTGCAGCCGACAGGGAACATCCATCTGGGGAACTACCTTGGTGCGTTCCGCAACTGGGTCGCGCTCCAAGACGATCCCAACATCGACGCGATCTACTGCATCGTCGACCTGCACGGGATGACCAACCCGTACGATCCCAAGGATTTCGAGACGGCCCGTCTGGAGACCGCCAAGGTGCTGCTCGCCATCGGGATCGACCCCGACCGGTCCTTGTTCTATATGCAGAGCCAGGTCCCCCACCATCCGGAGCTGGCTTGGATCCTTGGGACGGTGACTCCGATGGGTGTGCTCAATCGGATGACCCAGTTCAAGGACAAGACCGATAGGGGGGTGCCGGCCAGCCTCGGGTTGTTCTCCTACCCGGTGCTGATGGCGGCGGACATTCTGCTGCTCAGAGCCGACCTGGTACCGGTGGGCGACGATCAGAAGCAGCACATCGAGATGACCCGCGACCTCGCCGAGCGCTTCAACAACCGGTTCGGGGAGGTGTTTCCCGTCCCGGACAGTCTCATTCCGGAGACCTCGGCACGGGTCATGTCGCTCACCGACCCGACCGCCAAGATGTCAAAGAGCGATCCAAATCCGAAGAGCAGGATCGATGTGCTCGACAGCCCCGATGAGGTACGCAAGAAGATCATGAGCGCGGTCACCGATTCCGAACCCACGGTGCGATTCGACCGGGCAGAAAAGCCGGGGATCTCCAATCTCCTCGAGATCATGTCGGCGTGCACGGGCAGGTCGATCGACGACCTGGCCGAGGAGTACGCAGACGGCGGCTACGGAGTGTTCAAGGAGGCCGTCGCCGAGGCGGTGATCGCCGAGCTGGCGCCGATCCGCTCGGTCTATCAGAACCTCGATGATGCCGACGTGGCCAGAATCCTGCAACGGGGTGCCCTCGACGCCAGAACCAAAGCGGAGGGCTACCAGCAAGAGGTCCGCGACGCAGTAGGCCTGCATCGGCAGTAGC
>CAXMPL010000320.1:0-4135 GCA_964195125.1 uncultured Kiloniellales bacterium
CCCAGTTCGCCGTCGGGTTTGTCAACGTGGTGCTGGCGACTCCGCTCGAGACCCAGGTGATCCACCTGGCCGTTGCCAACGCCATCTGGATCGCCTATGTGTTGTTCGCGGCCTCGCTGTTGGGCGAAACCTCGGCAGTGCTCGAGGCGAGCGCGAGCCGAATATGAGCGAGCGTGTCACCATCACCGACCCACGGGCCGGAGGACGCGGCCCGACGGTGCGTGCCTATATCGAGCTGACCAAACCGCGGATCATCGAATTGTTGCTGACGACGACGGTTCCTCCGATGATCGTGGCCGCCGCGGGATGGCCCGGCTGGTGGCTGGCAGTTGCCACCCTGATCGGTGGGACGCTTTCGGCAGCAGGGGCGAACGCCATCAATCAGGTCCTCGACGCCGACATCGACGCGGTCATGCGGAGGACCCGGGGTAGACCGATCCCGAGCCAGCGGGTCGAAGGGCGACACGCCCTCATCTTCGGTGCGGCACTCGGCGTGCTGGGGTTTGCCTGGCTGTGGGCGACCACCAACTTGCTTGCTGCGTCGCTGTCGAGCGCAGGGCTCCTCTTCTACGTGTTCCCGTACACGCTGTACCTCAAGCGGTCGACGACCCAGAACATCGTCATCGGCGGAGCCGCCGGCGGGGTGCCGGTGTTGGTCGGTTGGGCCGCGGTGTCCGGATCCCTCGCCCTTCCGGCCTGGGTCATGTTTGCCATCGTGTTCTTCTGGACCCCGCCGCACTTCTGGGCCCTGGCATTGCGCTACGAGGACGACTACCGGGCAGCCGCAATCCCGATGCTCCCGGTAGTCGTCGGCCGGGAGACGACACTCGACCACATCGCGCTGTACAGCCTGGTTACGGCGGGTGTCTCGCTGCTGCTGGCACCGTGGATGGGTTGGATCTACCTCTCCGCGGCCGTCGTGCTCGGAGCCGTCTTGATCGGAGGGGCGATGCGCCTCAGATCGCACCCCCAAGAGGCGATGCGGTACTTCACCGCAACCAATGTGTACCTTGCCGGTCTGTTCTTGGCGATCGCGGTCGACGGCCTCGTTCTATAAGAGCGCACCGATAGGTGACCGGTCCTCTCGACCGAAGTTGAACCTCTGAAGAATGACGGGTGCCACGGGACACCTAGCGACCCGCCGGAGGATTCCGCAGGACTCTCTTGACCCGGTAGCCTCGACGGCGTGACCGACTCGGCCCAGCTGGTTGCTCTCATCGCCGCCACCGGCCTCATCGCTGCCGCGATGGGGGCTGTCGTATGGCGAGATCTCACCGGCGGGCAACGGCTCGTCGGTCGTCCCCGGTCCATCGTCGAGGCGCTCGTTCCGGCGGTGGGTGTGGCGATCCTGCTCGGCGCCGTATGGATATGGGTGTCATGATCGATACCGCGCCGATCCGGCCCGAAGAGAGCTTCGACGAGGATCGCGTCGCCGCCTATCTGCTCGAGGAGCTCCCCGACCTCTTCGGCCGGGGACCGATCGAGTTTGCGCAGTTCCCCGGAGGGGCCGCCAACCTCACCTACCTTGCCAAGAGCCCACGGATCGAGCTCGTGTTGCGGCGGGCCCCGCTCGGCGGTGTCGCCCGCGGCGGCCACGACATGGAGCGAGAGCACCGGGTGCTGTCCCGGCTGTGGTCCGTGTACCCGCTGGCACCGAGGTCCTACCACTACTGCGCCGATCCCGAGGTGCTTGGCAAGCCATTCTTTGTGATGGAGCGCCGCCATGGCCACGTCATCCGCTCCGCTTGGCCGAGCCGGATCGCCGATGATGCCCGCCGCCGCCGCCGGGTCGCCGAAGGGCTCATCGACGGGCTCGCCGAGCTCCACCTCGCGGATCCCGATGAGGCCGACCTCGGCGACCTCGGCCACCCCGACGGATTCGTAGGGCGCCAGATCGCCGGCTGGTCGCAGCGCTGGGAGGCGGCCAAGACCGGCGAGGTTCCCGACATGGAGAGGGCACGGGCGCTGTTGGAGGCACGGCCGCCCACCCCACAAGCGGTGACCATGCTCCACAACGACTACAAGCTCGACAACACCATGGTCAATGACGCCGGGGAGCTTGTTGCCGTGCTCGACTGGGATATGGCGACCAGGGGCGATCCGCTCGTCGACCTGGGGACGCTGCTCTCGTACTGGCCGGATCCGGAGTCGCCGACACATCCGATCTTCGGCGAGCGCTCGGTGGCCCTGGCCCCCGACCTGGCCAAGGAGGACGCCGCCGAGCGGTACCGGAGGAAAACAGGGTTCGATCTTTCCTCGGTCGGATACTACGAGGGCCTGGCGTTGTTTCGTATCGCCGTGATCATCGAGCAAATCTACGCCCGATATGTTGCAGGCCAGACCACGGACGTCAGGTTCGCCAAATTCGAGCCCATCCCACGGCTGTTGGCGAAGGCGGCGGTTGCCACCCTTGGCGGTTGACGTGCGCTCAACACCCGGTACGATCCCACCCATGACCGACCGTCTCCGCTACGCGTATTTTACACGGCCCTCGACCCGGGTCGATGTGATGTAGCGGCAGGCGAAACAAACCGACCACCACCCGACCCGGAGCCGAGGCTCCGGGTCTTGTGTTACCCGGGGCCTTGGGAACAGGAGGCCCCAATGGGCAAGCAACCGATCCTCAAGAGCCATCGCCGATCCGACATCGAGACGACGGTCGTCGCCGTTCGCACCGTCAAGTTCGGTGACGGCTCGTACCCGGTGATTGCCGGTCCGGCTGCGGTAGAGAGCGAAGACCAGATCAATGCATCGGCCGACGCCGTCGCCGAGGCCGGAGGGTCGGTATTACGCGCCGGCACCTTCATCGCAGGAGGCTCGCCGTACGAGTATCGGGGGGTCGGCCCAGACGCGGTGTGGATGCTGGAGCACGCTGGTCGCCGGGCGGGCCTTCCCGTGGCCACCGAGGTGCTCGAACCTGCTCACGTCGAAGCCGCTGCCGAACACATCGACGTCCTCGAGGTCGGTCCCGACAACATGCAGAACTTCGTGCTGCTCCGCGAGGTCGGGTCATCGCACCGTCCGGTGATCGTGCACCGTGGCCCGTCGGCGACGATCGACGAGTGGCTGCTCGCCGCCGAATATGTGCTCGACGCCGGCAATGAACGGGTGGTGTTGTGCGAGCGGGGAAGCAGGGGCTTCGACCCACGTACCACCGACACCATCGACATCTCTGCCGTGCCCGCGGTGCAGCGGCTCTCCCATCTTCCGGTCGTGGTCGACCCGGCACCGTCCGCAGGTGATCCCGATCTGCTGCCGCCGCTGGCGTTGGCGGCGCGGAGCGCCGGCGCCGACGGTCTGCTCGTGCCGGTCCATCCCGATCCCGCCAATGCACGAGCCGGCAACGGGGCTCACCTCGATGCTGTGCAGTTTGCCGCCCTGATGGAGGCCCTCGGCATCCCATCGCTTCGTGACGAGATCGACCGGATCGACCGTCAGCTGGTCAAGCTGCTCGCCAGACGGCTGAACAGCTCGGTCGAGATTGCCAGGATCAAGGCAGGCCGCGACCTGGACATCTACTCACCTGACCGAGAGGCGGAGTTGATCGCGGAGACTCGCGACGATGCCGAGAGGCTGGACATCGATCCCGACTATGCACAGGAGCTGATGGAGGTCGTTCTCCGTCACAGCAGGGCGGCCCAGCGCCGGGACCTAGGTATCGACGATGCCGATGACTAGGGCGTGCACCGATACGTGAAAGGTCGTCTCGACAGAAGTGGAGCCACCTTTCCCCGCTCTTGCCGCTTCGCGGCGGGCCGCTCGGGCCACGGCTCCGCAAATGGATACTCTGACAAAGACGGGATCGCAGCACTCTTTGCGGAGCGCCGTTTTTCCCGCTCTTGCCGCTTCGCGGCGGGCCGCTCGGGCCACGGCTCCGCAAATGGATACTCTGACAAAGACGGGATCGCAGCACTCTTTGCGGAGCCTCTGGGTAGCCTCGACCCATGATGACCGTCGAAACCGGTGACGACGGGGTCGCTCGCTGCTGGTGGGCCACCTCTGCACCGGACTACATCGAATATCACGACCGGGAGTGGGGGCGACCGGTTGCTGAGGATCGGACCCTGTTCGAGAAGGTGAGCCTGGAGGGTTTCCAGTCCGGGCTGTCGTGGCTGACCATCCTGCGCAAGAGGGA
>CAXMPL010000321.1:0-4412 GCA_964195125.1 uncultured Kiloniellales bacterium
CGACAGCAGCCGTGGCGCCGCGCTCCCGGTAACGGCAGACGTCCAGATCGTGACCGCGTCCGGTTCTGGATCCTTTACGGCATTCGATGGCGCCCAGCCATTGCTCACCGCACCGGGTGAGCGGCACATCGCCGTGGTCAAGGAGGTAGGGAACGGGTTGGTGGTGGCCGTGAGCGATATCTCGGTGCTGTCGAACGAGTTCCTCGCCAAGCAGGACAACGCCGCCTTCGCCGTCGCCATCACCGATGACCGCCAGGTTGTGTTCGATGAGTACATCCACGGGTTCACCAGCGGAGGTGGGCTGCTCGAGGCACCGGCTCCGGTACAGGTGATGCTGCTGGTCCTCGCCGCGGCAGCCATCCTGTGGATGTGGGCGGTGGGTGCCCGATTCGGTCCGCCGGAGCAGCGCAGCCGTCACCTGCCCATGCGACGAACTCGCTACATCGAAGGTGTCGGTAACTCGTTGATCAAGACCACCGTGGACGAAGGCGCCTACGGCGAGCTGCGGCTCCGCGGGCTGAGAGAGCTGCAACGCCAGGCAGGTCGCCACGCAGGGCTCACCCACGACGCGGCCGGTGCCGCTGCCGAGGCCGCCGGGCTCACGGCAAGCGAGGTCGCGGCGCTGGAGCAACCGATAACGAGCGAGACGAACGCGACGGAAGCAGCGGCGGCATTGGCCAAGCTGGAAAGACGCCGCCTTCTAGCATCCCGCCCATGAACGACATCCGCCCCCGACTTCAAGCCGAGGTTTCGAAGGTCGTCGTTGGCCAGAACAGCGGGGTCGACATATTGCTGGTAGCCATCGCCGTCGGCGGTCATGTGTTGATCGAGGGAGTCCCAGGGGTCGCCAAAACGCTCATGGCGCGTGCTTTTGCCACAGCGACCGGGCTCGACTTCACCAGGATCCAGTTCACCCCGGACATGCTGCCGTCCGATGTGGTTGGCACCATGGTCATCCGCGATGGGGATCTCGCCTTCCGGGCAGGGCCGGTGTTCACCCAGGTGCTTCTCGCCGACGAGATCAATCGCACCCCTCCGAAGACGCAGTCCGCACTGCTCGAAGCGATGGGCGAGGGCCAGGTGACCGTTGACGGAACCACCCGTGCTCTTCCCACCCCCTTCCTTGTGGTAGCCACCCAGAACTCGATCGAGTACGAGGGAACGTACCCGCTCCCCGAGGCGCAACTCGATCGTTTCCTGATCAAATTCGACATGGGATATCCGGCCGAGGCCGACGAGGTGGCGATGCTGAGGCTGCGCCGGGCCGGGATCGTGCCGTCCACCCTCGACGACGTCGAGGCCGTGGCGTCGGCGGACGATCTGGTCGGTCTGCGCGCCGTGGTCGATCAGACCACGGTGTCCGATGAAGTCGCCGCCTATGTCGCCTCGCTTGTCCGGGCGACGCGGTCGCTCCCTGCAGTCGAGGTCGGAGCGAGCCCCCGAGCTGCGGTGCACCTGCTCGCCGTGGCCAGGGCGACGGCTCGCCTCAATGGCCGCGACTTTGTCATCCCGGATGATGTGATGGTGATGGCGCCGAGCGTGCTCGCTCACCGGCTGGTGCTGCGCCCCGAGGCCGAGATCGAACGGTATCAACCAACGGACGCGGTGGCCACAGCGCTGTCGACCGTCCCCGTCCCGCGCTGACCGGTGGCGCCGACGCCTCGAGCCGCCCTGTTGCTAGTCGCGATCGGAGTCGCCGCTCTCGTGCTCCCGCTACCCCTGATACTGGTCGCGGTCGTCATCCTGGCGGGGTCGATCGTTGCCGATGCTTGGGCAGCGCGCCGGTTTCCCACAACGACCCGCCGCGTCCCCGAGATGATGTACCGGGGAGTACCAGTTCCGTTCTCAGTTGATGTGCATGGTCAGGCACAGCGCACCCGGGTGCGGCAGCCGGCGATCCCGGACGTCGATCTCAACCCATCTGAGGGGGACGCCGGGCTCAATGCCACCATCACCCCGCAAAGGCGGGGCAGGCACGTGCTCCCTCCCTTGGCGATACGGTCGACGGGCCCACTCGGGTTGGCACGCGCCGTCACCAGCCAGGCCCAGGACCACGAGTTGCTGGTGTACCCCGACATGCCGTCGGCACGCCGCTTGGCGGCCGCGGTCCGAACCGGCCGTTTCCGGACCGAGGGCCGAAGAAATCGGGGCCCCATCGGACTTGGGACCGAGTTCGAGTCGATCCGTGACTACACCGAGGACGACGACATCCGGTCGGTCAACTGGCAGGCGACCGGTCGTATGCAACGCCCGATGGCGAACGTGTGGCGCGTCGAGCAGGACCGCGATGTGATCTGTGTGATCGACTCCGGGCGCCTCATGGGAGCCCCCATCGGGGGCCTGACCAGACTCGACGCCGCCATCGATGCCACTGCGGCGATGGCGGTCGTTGCCGATGTCGTCGGTGACCGCGTCGGCGTGATCGTCTTCGACGACGGCATCCGCCGTGAGTTGCGACCCAGACGCCGGGGTGGCGAGGCGGTGCCGGTAGCGATCTTCGACGTCGAGCCATCGAACGCTGATTCCGACTACCTGATGGTCTTTCAGAAGCTGACCTCCTACAAGCGTGCCTTCGTCCTGGTGCTCACCGACCTCGTGGAGGAGTCAGCGGCGCGTCCGCTGATCGAAGCTCTTCCGGTGCTGTCTCGCCACCACGCCGTTGCAGTCGCAACGGTTCGCGACCCCGATCTCACTGCCGTGCTCACCACGGCCCCACACCAAATGCTGGAGGTGGCACAGATGGCGATCGCCGCCGATGTCGTCGATGCGAAGGACCGCGTCAGCCGGTCTCTGGCCCACCGCAATGTGGCCGTGATCGATGCCTCACACGAAGCGCTCAGCCGCGCCTGCATCGCTGCCTATCTGCGAGCCAAGTCTGTCGCCGCCTTCTGATTTGCCACGAACCACTGCCAGGGCCCAGTAGCCGCCACCGAGGACCACACCGATCAGTACCGCCGGCCCGGCACTGGTGCCGGTACGCGATACGAACTCTTCGACGACGGCGGCCACCACCAGGAAGGGAATCGTCCCGAGCGCAAGCTGAACCGCAGGGCCGGCCTCGGCGATGAGGGCCTTGCGCCGGGTCTGGTGCCCAGGTCGGATCAGCCCGGAGGCCAGTCGCAGCCCGGCGACCGCACCGGCAACGATGCAGCTGAGCTCGAGCAGACCATGGGCGGCGATCGCTTCGATGAACAACGCGGTATTGCCGGCGCCGACAGCGAGCCCGCCGACCGTGCCCAGGATGACCCCGTTGAAAATCATGACGAAAATGGTGCCAAAACCCCACAGGATGCCACCCGCGAAGGCAACCAGGGTCACCCGAACGTTGTTGACCAGGATGAAGGCGGACAGCCCCGCCAGCTGGTCTGCCGCAAGGCCCTGATCGGTGCCTTGGGGCTGGGTTTCGGCCACCCAGAGGAAGTCGCCTGGCACGATCGAGGCGGCGGCAGCAGGGTCTGTGATCGCAAAAACCCATCCGATCACGGCGGGTACGAGCAGCAATGCGGTCGCGATGGCGAGAATCACCGGGCGCTCGACCAGCAGCTGCCAGTAACGGGTGCGGTAGAAGCCGGTCAAATCGACGGAGCGGCTCCGATCCGTGTAGACGAGGGCCCTGCTCCTCGTGACCAGGGCTTCGAGCCTGCCGACCACCGGATCCGACGGGAACAGCCGCCGAGCCTGCGCTAGATCAGCCGCTGTCTGTCGATACAACCCACCCATGCGACGGAGGCGCGATCCTCCGAGTGATGCGGGACGCGATCCGGCGGCGTCCACCAGCTCCTCGAGCTCGGTCCAGCCGGCTTCGTTCGAAGAAAGGAATCGCTCTAGGTTCACGGTGTGCGAGGGTAGAGCCGATGCACTTCGAAGAACGGGCACGGATCGAAACGCCGGAGGGTGTGACCCTCGATCTCAGGCTGGCCGGCATCGGCTCCAGGATGTTGGCTTTGATGCTCGACGGGCTGATCAAGCTGGCGGGTTTCATCGCACTCGTCATCTTCGCCGCAATGATTGGTCTCGATGGCACCATCGTTCTCGGTCTCATCGCCGTCTACGTCCTCTCCGCCTTCTTTTTCTACGACATTGCATTCGAGGTTCTGTGGGCCGGTCGCACACCTGGCAAGCGTGCGATGGGCCTGCGGGTCACGATGAGCTCTGGAACCGCGATCGGCTTTACCGCGTCGGCCGTTCGCAACGTGCTGCGCATCGTCGACTTTCTGCCGGGACTGTACGCAATCGGGATCGTCTCCATCGGAGCCACCGCGCAGAACCAGCGCATCGGCGACCTGGCGGCGTCGACACTTGTGGTTCGGGAACGGTCCTCTGTCGAAACTGGCACCACGCCTCTTCCTCGGGTCTCGGTCCCCGCAGGTCTGGACGTGACAGGAATAACCGCAGACCAGCTCGTGCTCGCC
>CAXMPL010000322.1:0-3217 GCA_964195125.1 uncultured Kiloniellales bacterium
ACCAGCGAGACCGCCAGCGCCACCCTTGAAGAACTGCAGACCGAACTGGACGCAGACGAATTCTCGGCTGCGCATTCGGCGGGAACATCGAGGCCGTACGACGTCGCGGTCAAGGAACTGATCGACAGCCTCGGCTCGAGCGGCTGACCGCTCAGGCCGATGAGGCCTTCCGCAGCGACAGCGCGCCCGGTACGATGTGACCGATCAGATACGTTGATCAACCACTGGACCACCCGGCTGACGATTCCTTCCCGCTGTACGACCTCTCCGACGTGCGCGACGCCTGCGGTGTCGGATTTGTAAGCGCCCGTAACGGTACGGCGAGCCACCACATCGTCCGTCTCGGCCTCGAGTGCCTTCACAATCTGGACCATCGCGGCGCCAAGGCCGCCGACGGCACGGGTGACGGCGCCGGAGTGATGACGCGAATCCCGTACGAGCTCATCGAACGCGAGTTGCGAGCCGCCGGGGTGGGTGAGGTGCCGCGGCTGGCCATAGGTGTCGTGATGACCTTCCTCCCGCCGGACGATCCTCACCGCGCCCGCCTCGTGGTGCAGAATGCGCTCCGCGCCGAGGGCATCGACATATTGCTGTGGAGGCATGTACCGGTGGGACCGATGGCGCTGAGCCCTTCCGCTCGAGCTTCGATGCCCAGGATCGAACAGGCGATCGTGCGGGCACCCCAAGCGGTGGACGACATCGAGGTATTCGAACGACACCTGTACCTCGCCAGGAGGGCGGCAGAGCGGGCCGATGTCGACGGCCTGACCATTGCATCGGCGTCGGCGAGAACCGTGGTCTACAAGGGCTTGTTCACGGCGTCGCACATCGAGGATTTCTATTGGGATCTGAAGGATCCATTCTTCGAGAGCGACTTCGTCATCTTCCACCAGAGATACTCGACCAACACGGTGCCGGCGTGGCCGCTGGCGCAGCCCTTTCGGATGTTGGCGCACAACGGTGAGATCAACACCGTGCGAGCGAACCGCTCCTGGATGGCGGCACGGAGCAACGACCTGAAGAGTGAACTGTGGGCGAGTCGCACCGGCGATCTGCGTCCCTTGGTGGCGATCGAGGGCTCCGACTCGGCCAGCCTGGACGAAGCGTTCGATGTGCTGGTGCGTTCCGGGCGCTCCGTCAGCCACGTCAAGGAGATGCTGATACCGGAGGCTTGGGAGAACGTCACCGACCTCGATGACGAGCTGAAAGCGTTCCACGAGTACCACGCCTTCCTCACCGAGCCATGGGATGGTCCTGCGGCGATCGTGGCTTCGGATGGCCGCCAACTCGTCGCCGGCCTCGACCGGAATGGCCTTCGCCCCGCGCGCTGGACGCTCACCCCCGATGTGCTGATCCTCGCTTCTGAGGTTGGTGTCGCGCCGGATCAGGAGCGTCGGGCGATTGCGACGGGGCAATTGGGCCCCGGGGACGTGTTGCAGGTCGACCTGGATTCGGGCAAGCACCACTTCAGCGCTGAGGTCAAGCGCTGGCTGGCCTCGCAAGCGCCGTATCGAGACTGGATCAGCCATCAAACGCTCTACGTCCAGGACCCATTCGACGCCCTCCAGGACGATCGGTTCGACGCCGAGGCGCTGGCGCGCGTCTTTGGATACACGGCGGAGGAAAAGCAGCTGATACTGCATCCGATGGTCCAAGGCCGCGAGCCTGCGCTCTCCATGGGTCACGACACCGGCCTCGCCGCGCTCTCGCAGGAGCCACAGCGCCTACCGCGGTTCTTCCATCAGGCATTCGCCCAGGTGACCAACCCGTCGATGGACCCCATCCGGGAACGGTTGGTCATGTCGTTGCGGACCTACCTGGGTCGGCGAGGATCGCTCCTCGAGGAAACGGCACAACAGGCTCACCTGATGGAGCTTGCCTCGCCGGTGCTCAGCGACGCCGAGGTCGAGGACCTGCGGAACTCGAGTGACCCTGCCTTCCGCTCGGTTTGGCTCGACGCTCTGTTCCCAGCTTCCGACGAGGAGGCAGGCCTTCGCGCCAGCCTGGACGAGCTGTGCGAACGCGCCGAACAGGCGGTCCGCGACGGAGCCACCATCCTCATCATCTCGGATCGGGCGCTCGACGAAAAGCGAGCTCCGATCCCCATCCTGCTCGCAATCGGTGCAGTGCATCACCGGCTGATCACCTCCGGGCTTCGCCTGCACGCATCGATCGTCGCGGTCTCCGGAGAGCCGCGCGATGCCCATGACCTCGCTTGCCTCATCGGTTTTGGCGCCTCAGCAGTCAACGCATACATGGCCATCGAACAGGTCAGGGCGCTCGCCGCAGCAGGAGACGTGGACGCCGGAGTAATCGAGGCCCAGGAAAACTATCGGAAGAGCCTGGAGAACGGGTTGCTCAAGATCATGTCGAAGATGGGCATCTGCACGGTTTCGTCCTACCGAGGCAGCGAGCTGTTCGAGGCGATCGGCCTCGACGAAGAAGTCTGTTCTCGCTCTTTCCGCTTCGTCTCACGGCGTCTCGGAGGCTGGGGCTTTGCCAAGATCACCGCGGACGCGCTGGTTCGCCACTCCCGCTACACCGACCCAGAAGCGCGGGAGGTCGAAGGCTTCTACAAGCACCGCGGTCGAGCAGGTCTTGCCCATATCGATGCCCCCCGCACCGGCTTGGCGTTGCAGAAGGCGGTCAGAAGCGGGGAGTGGTCACAATACGAGGCGTACCTGTCCCTCGTTGAGACGACGAGACCAGCGATGGAGCTGCGCGATCTGTTGAAGATCGACCCCATCGGCCCGCCGGTGGAGCTGGTGGAGGTCGAGTCGGTGGACCGAATTGCGCGCAGGTTCACCACGGCAGCGATGTCGCTTGGCGCCCTGTCCAAGGAAGCGCACGAAACGCTCGCCGAGGCGATGAACTACCTCGGAGGGCTGTCTAACTCCGGAGAGGGAGGGGAGGATCCGGTTCGATACGGCACGTTGCGCAACTCGGCGATCAAACAGGTCGCCTCCGGCCGGTTTGGCGTCACCCCAGGCTATCTCGCCTCGGCTCAGGAGCTCCAGATCAAGATGGCCCAGGGGTCGAAGCCCGGGGAGGGCGGCCAGCTGCCTGGGCACAAGGTCACCGACGAGATCGCAGCACTCCGGCACACCGAGCCCGGCGTCGAGTTGATTTCTCCGCCACCCCACCACGACATCTACTCGATCGAGGATCTTGCCCAGCTGATCTTCGACCTGAAGACGTTCAAGCCACAGGCACGGGT
>CAXMPL010000323.1:0-8703 GCA_964195125.1 uncultured Kiloniellales bacterium
GTGGAGCTGAGGGGATTCGAACCCCTGACCCCTTGACTGCCAGTCAAGTGCTCTGCCGGACTGAGCTACAGCCCCATGCGGGGAGCGATTGTATCAGGGCCCGGCTGCTGCCGACGCTTCGGAAATAGCGACGCGAGGGGCATTGGCCCACAGCCGCTCCAGGTCGTAGACGGCCCGTGTCTCCTCGTTGAACAGATGAACGACGAAGTGACCGTAGTCAAGGAGAACCCATTTGCCGTACTCGACACCCTCGCGTCGCAACGGGCGCTCCCCGATCGCCTTGAGTTGCCGTTCGATCTCGTCGACGAGGCTGCGCAGATGCGGACGAGATGTGCCGGTTGTGATCACAAACAGGTCGGTTACGACAAGGAGCTCGGAGACATCGAGGATGGCGGGGTGTTCACCCTTATGGTCAATGATGGCTGCCACCGCTTCTCTTGCGGCTTTGACAGCTTCTTCGGTGGCGGGGATGCGGGCTCCTCGTGGGTCAGTTACCAACCCGATACTAGAACGACACTGCTGCCTCAGCGACCGTACAGATCGTTGTCGACGACATATCGCCACACAGCGTCCCTTACCAGGAACCGGATGGAGTTACCTGCGCGTACTCGCTCCCGCACCAACGTGCCCGAGATGTCGAGCAGTGGCATCTCAAGCCAGGTGAACTCCGTGTCGACAGCGCTCTCGACCACCGAACGATCCACCCCCGGCCGTGGGGCAACCACGATCCTCGCCCGCTTCACAACGTCGGCACTGTGATGCCAGGTCGCAAGGCCGGCGGCGGCGTCGGCTCCGAGGATGAGGATGATCTCTTCGTCCCCATAGCTTTCGAGTGTTTCGATGGTGTATGTCCAACCTTCGCGTCGCACCTCCCGATCGTCGGCTTCGAAATAGTCGACGCCGTCGACGGCAAGCCGGGTCATCGCCCACCGGTGCCTCGCCTCGGTGACCCCTTTGGACGCCTTCTGCCATGGGGAACCAGCCGGAATCCAGGTCACGACGTCAACGCCCAACTGGTAGTGGGCGCACTCCGCCGCCACGAGATGCGCCACGTGTGGTGGGTCGAACGTTCCGCCCATGATCGCCCGCATTGAGGCCAGGATACGCAGACAGTGCTCAGCGGAGCCACAATCCCGGACCGGGATCGCCCCGGCAGACCAGCAAAGGCTCAGGATCGACGTAGAAGTCTCTGATGCGAACCGAGAAGTGGAGAGAGGGACGGCCACCGTGATGCCCGCTCACGGCGATCACCTGGCCGCGACCGACGGTGTCCCCCCGGCTGGTCAGGATCCTGGTGAGAAACGAGTACGAGGTCCTGACACCGCCGTGGTCGATCGTCACCGTTCTGTTGCCCACCACCACACCAGTGAATGTGACAACCCCAGCGTCCGCGGCGCGAACTGCGGTGCCGCTCGGGACATCGAAGTCGATACCCCAATGCCCCGCGTAGCGCCCGATCGGGGCAAATCGCTCGATGACCGGTCCGCCGACCGGGTGCTCGAACCCGGCGCAGCTGGGGTTGCCTGCGGTGGTGACGATGGCAAAGACGAGAACGACGTACAGCATCCGTTCGTCGACCGTACCGGCTGGAGAATCGCCAAGGAAGACCTACGCGGTGGCGGGGGCCTCGACGCCCATCATGGCTCCAATGGCAGCTCGCAGGTCTGAAGCCGCGTAGGGCTTGGGAAGGACCTCGGCACCCCTGGAGTGGGCCCGAATCGAGATCTCGCTGCCCTCCCAGCCGGTCGAGACGAGCACCGGAACCCGCGAGGTGGCCTCGTTGGATCGAAGCTCGTCGAGAACAGTCCAGCCGTCGATGTCGGGGAGGCCGAGGTCGAGCATGATCAGGTCCGGCGGATCGGTCGTTGCCGCATCTATCCCGGTGCGGCCCTTGCCTGCACCGTCGACGATGACGTTCTGCCCACGGAGGCTGATCTCGATAAAGCGGCGGAGGACGGGCGAATCCTCGATAACCAGGATCCTTGGCATGTCACGGACCTCGTGCTCGGCGATGGTGTCACCCCCTCCATCGGCCGCCAGAGCCGATTGGTTGATCCAAACTGGTCGATCGACCTACTCGACGTCCGGCGCCGGTAGGGAGAGCAACCCGCTCGACGAAACGCTCGAGCTGGGCGAGAGTCCTCACCTCCTCCACCTCATCGCACATATCAGCGTACGCGGCCATCACCGAATCTCCAGTGTTCCAGTACCGCTGCCGCTCCGGGTTGAGCCAGAGCACCGCCCGTGCAGGATCGGCGATTGCGGAAAAGGTGTCGGCACCGGAATCGCGAAAGTTGGATCTAGCGTCACCGGTGATGATCAGCGTGGTCCGCGGCGTGATCACCGAACCGAACCGGGTGGCGAACTCCTCGAACACCTGTCCGTAATCCGAGTGGCCATCACCGCGAACCAGGTCGGCCTCCGACGCCATCGCAGTGAGCGAAGCTTCGAAATCCGCCCCAGGACCGAACAGCTCAGTCACCTCGTCGATCCCATCGATGAAGGCAAACGAGCGCACGTTGGCCAGTTCACCCCCGATGGCATGGGTCAGTTGGAGGGTGAAGCGAGCGAAGGTGGCCATCGATCCAGAGACGTCGCACAGCAAAACGATCTCCGGCTTGCCGACCCGCGGCGGCCGGAACCGCGGCTCCAGCATCGCGCCACCGTGGGCGAGCGATCGGCGTATCGTCCGTCGTACGTCGAGCCTGCCCCGCCTGCCGTGCCGTCGCCGCTGTGCCAGCCTGGTTGCCAGCCGGCGGGCCAGAGGCGCCACCGCTCGCTCAACCGCCTTGATCTCTTCGTGCGTTCCATGCTGAAGATCGATGTCCTCGACCAGCGGGGTGCGCATCGATCGGGCAACATCTGTAGCGCCGCGCTCGGCGATCAATCGTCTCAACACCTCGGAACGGACCTCGTCGCGCACGGTCTCGATCATCCGATCTGCGGCTGCGGCTCGCAATCGTTGATCGAGCTCGTCCTGGCCCGGCGTCAGGGCTGCCAGCAGCGTCCGTCTCAACTGATCGGCATCGAGGCGCCGTAGCACCCGGTACTGGTGATAACGCCCCCCTAGGGGTCGCGCCGGATCGACGCCGGCGTAACGGTCGACGGCACCACGCAGCAGCCGTCGCAGCTCGTCGATGTCTCCGTTGACTAGCGCATCGGCGATACGGACTCGAAGGGCTTCGTCGTCTAGCTCCGCCGATTCGCGCTCGGCTGTGCTCGACATACCGAAGAAGACCTCGAAAGCGGCGTCGAAGGCGGGCCGGTGCCTCGACCGTTTCACCATCGTCGCACCCAGAACCGCCCGCAGCGCATCGGGTGAGCCGAGGTCGGCGTGCTCCAGAGCCTCAGCAGCGTCGATCATCTCCACGAGAGAGACCGGAATGCCGACGTCGCGCAACTCGCCGGCAAATGCGGTGAGGCGGGCGATCACGGTTCGACGGCGAGCTCCTTGCTCACCTTGTCAATATCGGCTTGATACTTGAGCAGCACATTGAGGGTTCCGTCGAGCGCCTCCATGTCCACCGATTCGATACCGAGGGCCAGCAACGTCCGAGCCCAGTCGATGGTCTCGCTGACCGACGGGGGCTTGCGCAGCGGCATCGACCGTATGGAGGCGACGACCTCGGCGACCCGATGCGCCAGGATCTCGTCGAGGTCCGGCACCCGTGCCCTGAGGATGGCGCGCTCGCGTTCGATCGTTGGATAAGGGATGTTGAGATACAGGCAGCGACGCCTCAATGCCTCCGACAGCTCGCGGGTGTTGTTTGAGGTGAGCACCACGAGTGGCCGCGACGACGCACGGATGGTGCCAAGCTCCGGGATAGTGATCTGGAACGAGTCAAGCACCTCGAGCAAGAGGGCTTCGGTCTCGACCTCAACCCGATCCACTTCGTCGATCAGCAGAACCACGGGCTCTTGCGACCGGATGGCAGCAAGCAGCGGGCGCTCCAGAAGGAAGGGCTCGCTGAAAATCCCCTCCTCGAGGTCATCCCAGGCCTTGCCCTCATCGCTCTGGAGCCGCAGCAACTGTTTGTGGTAGTTCCACTCGTACAGGGCCTTGGCCTCATCGAGCCCCTCGTAGCACTGCAAGCGAACCAGAGGGCGACCAGTTGCCTCGGCGAGCGCCAATGCCAGCGCCGTCTTCCCAACACCGGCGGGACCTTCGGCCAGGATCGGTTTCTCCAGGCGGGCCGCCAGAAACACAACCTGTTCGATCGTTGTGTCGGTGAGGTAGCCGGCGGCCTCGAGGTCGGCGGCTACGGCCGAGGCGGAGTCCCACGTCGTCATCAGCCGAGAGTAGTTGAGTCACAAGTCACAAGACGCAAGACACAAGAACGGTGCTCTATGACCGGCACCTCGGAACTGTCACCTGGGAACTCGGAAAGCCCCCCTCCCGTCGCACAATCGCGAAATGCGAAACCCAAGAGGGGGAGAAACGGGGGGAGAAACGGGGGGAGAAACCCGACACGCGGAAGCCGATCCGGGAATTGGGAACCGGGAAACTGGGAACTCATCTCGCAACTCGCGACTCAGACTCACGACTCACGACTCACGACTCACAACTCGGAGCTTGGGACTTGCGACTTGGGACTTGCGACTGGCTCCTCCTCATCCTCGTAGGTGAACACGAGGTCCCCGATCCGTACATCGTCACCTGGCTCGGCGCCGGCATCGCGCAGGGCGTAGTCGACTCCGATGTGGCGCAGCCGCCGCGCCACCAGGTCGGCTGCCTCAGCAATGGTGAGGTCGTTGAGGTTGGCCGCTCGTTGCGCACCTCGACCTTCGACGAGCCAGACGCCGTCGACGCGGGTGACGGTGAACGGCACCTCGAGCGGGCGGTGAAGCGTGTATCCCTCTCTTGCCGGGGTCTGCCGTACCGCGAGGTCGATGAGGTCGGCGATGCGATGCAGCAGCTCAGGAACGCCGTCGCCGGTGACGGCGGAGACGGCCACAACCTCAGCATCAATATCGACAACCGGGTCGGCTGTGAGGAGATCTGCCTTGCTCAAAACGACAACCCGCGGACGGGCGATGAGCTCTGGTGAGTAGGCGCCGAGTTCGGCGAGCAGAACCTCGTACTGTCGCGCCGGCGAGTCGGTTTGCAGGTCGGAGGGGTCGAGGAGCACCACGAGGGCGCGAGCCCGCTCGATGTGGCGGAGAAACTGGTGGCCGAGGCCCTTCCCGTCTGCTGCTCCCTCGATGAGTCCAGGGATATCGGCCAGCACGTACTCTCGATCATCAACGGTAACGACGCCGAGGTTTGGTACGAGCGTGGTAAACGGATAGTCCGCGATCGCAGGAGTGGCCGCAGAAACGCTTGCGATGAACGTGCTCTTCCCAGCGTTCGGATAGCCGACGAGGGCGGCGTCGGCAAGCAGTTGCAGCTCGAGCGTGATCGCATTTTCTTCCCCGTATTCACCCTGCTCGGCGAACGCCGGCGCTCTGCGGTTCGGTGTGACGAACGCAGCGTTCCCGCGACCACCGTGACCGCCGCGGGCTATCACGATCTGCTGGCCCTCTTCGACGAGATCGGCGAGGAGGGTGCCGCGATCGTCGCGAACCACGGTCCCGAGCGGGATGGGAAGCACGAGATCGTCGCCGGTCCGCCCATGGCGCAGCTCGCCTTCACCGTGCACCCCGTCTCCGGCCTGCCAATGTGGTTTTCGGTCGTAACGCAAAAGGGTGCCGATGCTGGGATTGGCATCGAGGATGACGTCTCCGCCCCTTCCTCCATTGCCTCCGTTGGGGCGACCTCTCGGCTTGCCCTTTCGCTTCTGAAACGAGGCAACTCCGGCACCGCCGTTCCCACCCCTGGCATGGAGGGTTACGTGATCAACAAAGGAAGTCATGAGTCGAGGGTAAACGCAGGTCGTTAGTCCTCAGTCATCGGTCATGAGTCGTCAGCCAGATCGCAACACGTGACTCTTGCTGACTGAAGACTCAGGACTGAAGACTGGCAGCTGAAAGCTGCCTTACTGCAGCACCTTCTCGGCAATGACAGACACCTGTCGCCGGCCGCGCCTGGTTCCGTACGACACCACGCCGTCGGTGGTGGCGAAAAGGGTGTCGTCACCTCCGCGCCCGACATTGTTGCCTGGGTGAATACGGGTTCCACGCTGGCGGACGAGGATTGCCCCGGACGTGACGGTCTGGCCGTCGAACACCTTCGGCCCGAGGCGCTGCGCCGCGGAGTCGCGTCCGTTCTTGGAAGAACCGCTGGCCTTGGTCTTTGACATGTCAGGCTCCCTTTTCGGCGTCTGGCGGCTTCTTCTTTGCCGCAGGTTTCTTTGCGGTCGTCGACTTAGCGGTCGCCGACGGAGTGGCTTTCTTCGCCGCAGGCTTGGTTGTGGACTTGGCGGCAGTCTTCGTCGCGGTAGTTGGCTTGGCCGCAGGCTTCTCCGCGGTCGTTGACTTCGCCACAGGCTTCTTCGCGGTGGTTGACTTGGCTGCCGGTTTCTTGGCCGCCGGCTTCTTCGCCACCGGCTTCTTCGCCCCTGGCACATCGATCTTTTTGATCTGCAGCTGCGTGTACTTCTGGCGGTGTCCAGCGCGGCGACGGTATCCGGTCTTCGCCTTGTACTTGAAGATATCGACCTTGGGGCCGGATGACTCGCCGAGGATCTCGGCAGTCACGGTCGCCTTGGCCAGCTTGTCGCGGTCCGAGATCACCGTGCCGTCCTTCTGGACGATAAGCAGTGGAACGAATGTGACATCGCCGTCGGTCTTGACGCGGTCGACATCAACGACGTCGCCTTCGCTCACCTTGGCTTGTTTTCCGCCGGCGCGGATGATGGCGTACATGATTTTCCCGGTAGTCCGTAGGGGTCCGGCGAATGCCGGGGACCACACAGCCTAGTGGTGTTACGTATTTCTCAGTGATCGGTCGTCAGTCGTCAGCCCGCGACTCAACCGCGCGGCAATCCGAGGACTGAGGGCTGAAGACTGTTCAGCCGGCCTCTTCTGTCGCCAGGCCAACCTGGATGCCGGTAGCGGCTGCATCCTCGTGGAGCAGGACGCCGCGGCCGCTGCAGCGCGGGCACACTTCTGAAAAAGACTCGAGCAGCCCGGCCGACACGTTCTTCCTGGTCATTTCGACAAGCCCCAGGTTGGAGACCTCGAACACCTGTGTTCGGGTTTTGTCCTTGGCAAGATGCTCGCGGAGACGGAGCAGAACGGCGTCCTGATTCTTTTGGGTCTCCATGTCGATGAAGTCGATGACGATGATGCCACCGATGTCGCGCAGCCGTAGCTGGCGCGCAATCTCCTCAGCAGCCTCCAGGTTGTTCTCCAGCACCGTGTCTTCCAAATTGGAGGTACCGACGAACCGACCGGTGTTCACGTCAATCACCGTCAGCGCCTCGGTGCGATCCACCACGATGTGCCCCCCCGAGGGCAGCCACACCTTGCGGTCGAGGGCCTTGCGCAGCTGGTCCTCGACGTGGAATCGCTCGAACAGCGCCATCTCATCGCGGTACAGGGACACCTTCTCCAGCAAGTCGGACTCTGTCCCCTTCAGGTACTCGAGGACACGATCGTACGTCACCTTTTCGTCGATGACCAGGCGCTTGAAATCCCGCGTGAAGTGCTCACGGATCACCCTCGTGACCAGCGGTGGCTCCTCGTAGAGCAAGGCAGGTGCGGAAGCGGTGTCCACCTTGGTCTCGATCCCATGCCAGACGTCCTGAAGCCTGGCGATGTCGGCCTGGATGTCCTCGCTGCTGGCGCCCTCGGCGGCGGTTCGCACGATCACACCCATGCCCTCGGGGCGGTGCTCGGCGATTAGCTCACGGAGACGGCGCCGCTCGTCGTCTGGCAGGCGCTTCGAGATACCGCGTACGCTTGGGTCCGGGGCCAGCACCAGGTAGCGGCCGGCAAGACTCATTTGGTTGGTCAAGCGGGCGCCCTTGTGGCCCATGGCGTCCTTGACCACCTGCACCAACACCGGGTCGCCCGGAGCTAGAACAGACTCGATCCGTTTGGGCTTTCCACCGAGCTCGTAGCTGGCGAAGTTGACATCGCCCGCGTACAAAACGCCGTTCTTCCCTGCCCCGAAGTCGATGAACGCTGCTTCCATGCCGGGCAACACATTGCGAACCTTGCCCAGATACACGTTCCCGACCAGCGACTGTTTGTCGGACCGGGCCACATAGTGCTCGACCAGCACCGGCCCTTCCATCACCACGATCTGGGTCTGGTGAGGGAGGGTGCGCACGAGCATCTGCTTGCGCGCCGTCTCGGGTGGTGCCACCACTTCAAGGTGGGTGGGACGCCGGCGACGGGCGGGGCGCTGCCGCTGGCTGGACTTACCGCCCTGCTTCTGTTTCTTCCGGGTGGCAGGCTGTCCGGTTGCGCCCCCCTCGGTGAAACGGCGAACCGTGACGGTCTCGCCGCCCACGCTTCGCACCGAACGCTGTTCGACCGAAGAACCCTTGCGCACCACCGGGGCACGCTTCTTGCTGAATAAACCCATACCTGAACTCCTTCGAGGTATCCCGGGAACCATGTAGGCAACTCGTCCGCCATGCTTGCGTCCTGGGGTCGGTGCCACCGGTCGATCGCGATTCGATCGCATTGGGGCTCCATCGGACGACAGAGGCGTAGCTGTAAGCCAATTCCTGGTCCCGGGTCGGAACGGACGACCGCGCATTGCGGCCGAACTGCGCTGAGGGTAGCTGGTACCGCGGCGTAGCCCGGGCATTA
>CAXMPL010000324.1:0-5410 GCA_964195125.1 uncultured Kiloniellales bacterium
GTCGCTCCTTTCACTCGCTTAGGGCAAACCGGGTGGCCTGCACCGAACGGACGACGAAGGTGATTTAACCGAGCCGAGTAATCAGCTCAACCGGTGTCTCACCGCCTGACAGGGTGCGTGCCATATCAGCCACATCATCCCTCCCAGCCGGATATGCGCTATCTGATGAAGAGAAGGGGTGGGCGTGTGCCCACCCCTTCTCTTCACATCCTGAGGGCTGTAGACACCGCGGAAGGGTGCCGAAAATCGAGGATGATCCCCATGCAATGATCAGTCGCGACCCTCGCGGGGATCGACCATGTCGGTCTCGTAAGCGAGGAACGACATCTCGGCCCGTGTGGCAACGCCGAGCTTCTGGAAGATGTGCGACATGTGCGTCTCGAGCGTTTTCACCTTCATTCCCAATTTCGAGGCGACCTGTCGATACGTGTACCCCTGGGCGATGAGCACGACGACCTCTCGCTCACGTGGGGTGAGCCTATCGATGAGCTCCAACTGCGTTGCGACATCGTCGATCTCGAGGATGTACTGGGCGACGTCAGCCGAGACCGGGTTGCCCCCGGCGATCGCTTCCCGCAACGCGTCGGCGAGCTCGTCCTTGGAGACCCGCTTGGTGAGGTACCCGTCGACTCCGGCAGCGAACAGCGCAACCACGTCACCGCGAGACTGGGAGACGCTGAGGGCGACACAGGTGATCGACGGGTCGACCTCCTTCACCGCTTGGACCACCCGGGCACCGTCGCGTCGTTCCTCCATGTGGACATCGATGAGCGCGACGTCCGGCTTGGTGTCGAGGATGCCCGCGATCGCCTCCGTCGCATTCGATGCCTCACCGACGATATCGAACCCCTCCAACAGCGCCCGAGTACCCGCCCGGGCGATGTCGTGGTCGTCGACGAGGAACACGGACGGCACGTCAGGCGTCCTTTGGAACGGTCATCTCGACCTCGGTACCGAATTCCTCGGTCGATTGGATCGTCGCGCTGCCACCGATCGACTCGATCCGTCGAATGATCGAATTGGGGATGCCCTGGCCAGCTGAATCGGCATCGACATCGAAGCCCATACCCTGGTCGCGGACGAGGACGGTGACGTGGTCTCGTTCTGCCCCGCAGTGCACGCGGATCACGTCCGAGCCGGAGTGCTTGACGGCGTTCATCATCGCCTCGCGCGTGGCCTCGACGAGTCCTGCCAGGCGCACGGTCATCGCGGCATCCCAGCCGCACACCATCTCGATCGGGACGCGGTACAGGTCCTCGACATCGTCCCTGGCGGCGAACATCGCCGTCACGAATGCGTCGTCGTACTCCGAGCGGAGCGAGTGGATGGTCCTGCGCAGCTCGCGTTCCTGCCTTCGGGCGATGTAGGAAACCTGGTCGGCCTCCGCGGGCTCCGCCTGGATCGCATGGAGGCTTTGCAGGACCGAGTCGTGGAGCTGGTCGGCGAGTGCGAGCTGCTCCTGATGGCGGATTTGGTGCTGCCGTTCCCCCGCGAGCTCGTCCTCGGCCTGGCGCCATAGCGAATCGCGCTGGCGGATGAGGTCGAACCCGAACCCGACGATGGCACCGTAGATCGGGAACACGACCGCACCGAGCTTGTCCGTCATGGTGCGCGAGCCCTCGATATCCATTCCGATCCACTGGTTGAGGAACAGCACGAGGCTCGCCGCCATCGTCCAGCGGGCGTTGTAGGCGTACGCAACGACCGCCAGCCAGGAGATCGGGTAGCCGCCGTGGAGGTTGCTCTCGGCCCCTGCGTAGTAGGACGTGCTCGCAACGAGGAGAGCGACCGCTCCGTCGGCCGCCACGAACCACGGGCTCTTTATTCGGTCCTGTGTACGGGACAGCACCACGGTCAGGACGGTCCAGAGCCCCGCTCCGACCGCCATCACGGCCACGATCGTCTTGTCGACGTTCTCGTCGGTGAACAGCGCCGCTATGACGAGCAGGAGCAGCCACAAGTAGCCGAGGACACGGAACGCGAGGACGATCCAAAGGAGGACTTTCTCGACCGGTTGGACCTCTTTGCTCACCGCAGGCGAAACGGCCATGCGGTCATCGTACGGTTCGCGCTCGATCGCCCGCCATCGGGGACGACCCGGATCGGGCCCAGAACCTCCAGGCCAGTCGCCAGCCGATCAAGAACACGATGATCCCGGCGACGAGCACGACGGTCTTGGCCGATCCCAAGATCCCTGGCGGGACGATCCGTTCGATACCCAGGGCGCCCAGTGTCGCCAGCGCCGCGGCGGCTGCCATCCGCGGGGAGCGGAAGACGACGGTGAGCAGCGCCCACGTCGCAACCGCGATGTTGCGCTGTGCGGCGTCGACGACGAAGACCTTGTAAGGGACCGCCGTGAGCGGTTGATAGATCAGGCCGCGCGGTCCTGAATCCAACCAGTGAGATACGCGTTCGCGCATGCGGTCGGTCACCATCGGCATCGGCCACCCGTTCCCACGTCGGTAGAGCGTGATGGCAGCCGTCCCGCCGATCGCTGACCCGATGACGACAGCGAGTGTTCCCCAGATGGCGATGCCAGGGAACATGAAGACAGCTGCCGCGAGGGCGGCGTCTGGGACGATCGGCCAGGAGAACGCCTCGGCCAATGCCCACAGCAGCAGGACGAGGAGCAGCGCGATCGTCACAGCGGTCATGACGCCCTCGCCAGCTCGTTGAGGACGATGTGCTCGAGGCGGTTGGCGAACTCAGTCGGCGTGTCGCCGCGCCCGATGGAGGTGGGCCGACCGATGGTGACGACGACGTCGCCGCGACGGGGCCAGCCGCTGCCGCGGGGCAGGATGCGGTCGGCTCCCTCGATGTGAACCGGAACCACCTCGATGCCGCCCTCGGCGGCGATGCGCCCCACGCCGGCCCGGAAGTGCCCTCCGGCCCGCGAGCCTTGCGGGAACACGATCACGGTTGCCCGCCGCCGCAACGCCTTGCGGGCACGGTGCACGCCGCGCTCACCCTGGCGAGGGAACGCAAAGACGCCGACCGCCGCAGCCACCAAGGCGCGCAGCCCAGTGGCGAACCAGTAGTCGGCTGCGCCGGCGACGAGGACCGGGTGCCGGTGCCCGATGGCGAGCGCGAACTGCAGCAACACTGTGTCGGCATGGCTCGAGTGGTTCGCAACGACGAGGACGGGCCAATCCGGCACGTTCTCGAGGCCCCTGATCCGCAGCCTCCGGCACCACACCACGACCAGCAAGCCCCAGACGCAGATGGCGAACAGCCTACGGAGAGCTCCGCCGAGCCGGAAAAGGGGTTGCCGTTGCCCGGCCGTCATGTCGGTCCACCGATCAGCGAGATCGCGACGAATGCGACGGGCGCAACGACGAGGAGCGAGTCCACTCGATCTAGGAGGCCACCGAAGCCCGGGAGCCATGCGCCGGTGTCCTTGATCCCCTGAGATCGTTTCAGCATGGAGATCGCGAGATCGCCAACGATCGCTCCGGCCCCGATGAGTGGAGCCAGCCAAAGCGTAGACCACGGGGTGATGCCGACTGCAGCGGCGATCGCGGCGCCGAGTGCCGCGCCGATGAAGTTGCCGGCGACACCGGCGTAGGTCTTGTTGGGAGAGAGCGACGGAGCGAGGCGTCGCCGACCGAGGGTTGATCCTGCGACAAACGCGCCGACGTCGCTCAAGGCAATCGCCAGCCCGATGACGAAGAACACCGAGCCCGACGTCGCGGCGGCGACCTCGTGCAGGAGCACGAAGGGGAGAAGCACGATGAGGATCCCGAAGCACAGGTCTCCCACTCGCCGCGGCCCGTTGCGGACGTCTGCGGACAGCACCGGCATCACGAGACTGCTCAGGGCGGCGGAGGTGACGACCACCATCGGATCCATCCCGGTGACCGCAATCAGCGGCACCGCAGCGACGCCCCATGCAGACAGGAGCCATCGATCGACGGCGACGAGCGACCTGCGCAGCTTGGTGAACTCCATCACCGCGATCAGCGTGAACGTCGTGAGGAGTGCCACTCGTGCTGGTCCCCATGCGGCCGCGGCGAGCCAGGCGGGAGCGATCAGCGCCCAGGACAGCCAGCGTTGCGCCAGGACAGACCGCCTGAGCGGTCGGTGTCGGACACCCTCGACGAACGCGATCCCGCCAGCGGCCACAGCGAAGATCGCACCGAGGCCCGCGGCGCCGCGCATGACGAGTTCGGCGGTCATCGTCGGCCCCTGTCGATGTCCGTGGCTCGAGCGAACGCGGAGCGCGTACGGACGAGCGCACTGGCGGCGGCGCCTATCGCAACCACCGCAAAGGCAAAGGGCAGCGCCGGGAACCAGATGATGGCGACCGTCGCACCGGCGGCGAGGACTGCGGCCCGATCGGGCTTTCCCATCGGCCCGGTGAAGATGCGCTCGCCTGTGGTGGCCCACCCGACCGCGGCGACGATCTCCGAAGCGGCCACCGCTGCGAACGCGGCGAATGCGATCCACGTTGGTGCAACGAAGAAGCCGGCGCTCAGGACGACCAGATCGCCACCGCGGTCGATCAGCTCGTTGAGCACGGCGCCTCGAGTCGAGGACTGCCCCGTCGCCCTCGCGAGGCTGCCATCGAGGGCGTTCAGGGCCATCAAGAGGAGGGCGAGCGGCGCGACGGCGATCCACACCGCGGGATGGACTGTCCCGACGACGAGGGCAGCGGCCATCGCCACTTGTACCGGGAGCGCGGCGACCGTCACGGCGTCGGGATGGACTCCGACGGAGGCGAGACGTTCGCGGATCGGCGAGAGCACGGCAACGAATGCGGGCTTGATCCGGTACAGCGTGTGATGGTCCTCCATGGAGCCAGTGTGCCAAATCGGTGGCGGAGCCGGTATCGGGACCTTCCCCTATGCCGCGGTCGGGAGGGGCAGTGCTGCGACCGCCCCTCCCGACCTACAGAGTGAGCTAGATGCTGCTCTCGTGGGGAGGTGACAGGACGACCTGGTCGGCGTTTTCCAGGCTGTCGATGGTCGCGGCGGATCGGGCTTATGGGGGCCCCGACTGGAACGAAGCGAGGGAGCGCATATTGCCGGATATGCGCTACCTGAATGTCGCGAATCACTTCGGCTGCGCGACCAGATCGCCGGTTCGGGCAGGTGGCGCTACTGCCAGCGAAAGGTGACGTCACGGTTCGTGATGATGGGTCTGGCGCGATTTGGCTTTGGCGTCTTGCGGCTTCAGTGGCACCGGGCGTATAGGGGCGACGCGCGAACGGGAATGGCCACGGGGTACGTTTAGACATTGGCTGTGGCGACTGCGCTGCAACCGAGAGCAGAGAGAGAGAGGCGAAGATGAGTTTGCAGGATGCGACGGTGATAGCGACCCTCGTGGTTACGGACCTCGCCCACGCCAAAGCCTTCTATGGCGAAACGCTCGGGCTTGAGGAGCTGGGGCGATTGTCTGAGGAAGAATCCGG
>CAXMPL010000325.1:0-7470 GCA_964195125.1 uncultured Kiloniellales bacterium
GGCGATGGGCGGCTCTCGTTCGGCGTTGGGAGATGCTGTGCGAATGCCGGCTCACTCCGATGTGATGTCGACACAATTCGCCGTAAGTTCGTCCAAGCTGCGGGCTAGATCGAGGCCGTCGCCAAGGAAGCCAAGCACCCCGGGCAGCTCATCCACCGCGTCAACAACGGCTCCGGTTACGTTAGGCCCGGACAGCACCACAAGCACCCGCGTGGGATAGAGACAGGCAAACAGCTCCGGTCTGTCGCGCTCTATGTCAGCGTCTAAGTTCTCAAACCCTCCAGCCAGCCCCATCCCCTCCTCGTAATCGACTATGTCGACCCCAGGGATGGCCCTGGCGGCTTCGGCCACAGACTCGGCTTGGGCGACCGGCGTGTCCGAGCCGAGCACCACCCAAACGACGGAGTACCCAATCGCCGATTCTTCTTCTTCGGCTCGACGTCTCTCATCTTCAGCGTCCTCGAACCCTTCACAACCGGCCCACGAGGAAACGGCCCATCCTCCTGCGGGGACCTCGCTCGAACCAACGACCACCTGCTCGCGTTGCTCCACGACTAACGAACCGGTGCTGTCACCGATCACGACGATCTCTCCGCCGTTACGTTGCGCATAAGGCTCTAGAGCTGAGCGGAGGGCTTCCTCGGCGCTCGCGAGTCCCGGAATGGTCGGATCGAGAGTTGCGACCATGCTCCACTCGATCTCGGTGGCGCAGTCCAGCTCGCCGTCAATCGGGGCTGGCCCCGTTTCTAGTTCTCCGCACGCACGAACATCGTGCACCACCCACTCATCCCCCTCACCCTCGGGGCCGCCGAAGATGACAGCTACATCGCGGCCATCCTGAACCACGCCCCACGCGACTGGGGAGAATTCGTCAGGAGGAACCTCGACGATGGAACCACCCTCATCCGTCCACTGCGCCAGCGCCGCAGCTACCGCGTCCTGTTCGCTTCCTGCGGACACGACGATCCCAGCGTCGCGGACTACCTGACCATCAAAGCAGTCCAAGACGCCATCACCAGTCACGGCTGATGCGCCCTGGGTATCCAACGCACCTGGCTGTTCTCCGCTACCGCCGCACGCTGCCGCCAGCATCGCAACCACCAACACCAAGCTCAACCGACCCATCGTTCCTCACAAGGTCGCTATACCTCAGAGACGCTACCGACCGGTACCCGCGCTGACACCCGTCCCCGGGACAGCTAGCGCATAGCCGATATGCGCTACTTGAATCTCCTGTTAGCCGTTCTCGCATCGCCGCTCGATATGAGCCGATCTGCTCGCTTGCCTAACGGCGGGGATACCGCACACATCAGTGTTATGGGTGGGGTCGAACTACTCCTCGGAGATCCTCGTCTGGCTCAATGACGCCGAACCTGGTCTGTCTGCCCGTACACGTTCGCCCCCTCGTCGCACTCCGCACTCCTCGGTACCGAGGCAAAGGCGACCGCCGCTCACGCGCAAAGCCCTTCTTCGGGGTCCGACGAGGGTGCGTAGGTGGCGATCACGACGTCTGACAGCGTGTACTCGATGCGGTCCGGTGCCACCAAGACCATCGTCCCATAGAGCATCTCGAACTGGTTGTTCCACTCCTCCTGGGATAGGTCGGAGGTGGTGTCCTCGACGAGCTCCCACACCTGGCCGTTGAACTCGCCAAGGCGGTCGATGCCGCAGTGGGTCCAGAAGGCATAGCCGTATGTGACGCCCTCTTCGATGGTGTCGTCCCACTGCACAATCTCGAACCCGAGGCTCGGCTTCACCGGCGCCTCGATCGCCACACCCGCACCGAGGTCGCCCGCCGTCCATACCTGGAGCTGCCCGTCGTTGGCCTCTACCAAGACCAGAGAACCGTCGGCCGAGCCCAGCGACCCGTCCCACGCCAAGGTCGGGTCGTCGGGGAGTGGGAGCGCTTGCCACTCGCGCCCGTCGGTCGACGTCACCAGCTCGAGCACCTGTTGGTTGCAGCTCTGAGCGTCGACGAAACACCACACATCACCGCTGCGACGCTGCACCGAGATCAGCGCGGCCAGGCCTTTCCCGTACGGCGCTATACCGGCGAAGTTTCCGGTGTGGTACGCCTCTTCGAAGAACTCGCTGCCCCCCTCCCCCTGCGCCGACGTCTCGACGCCGAAGGCTTCGGGCCCGGCGATCGTCGTCCACGAAGTCCCGTCACTCGACTCCCATACGGTCATCGCCGGTGCGCTACCAACGGCGTACACCAGGTCATTGGCCACGGCAAGCCCGGTCACCCACGACCCGAAACCCTCGGCAACGACGTGCTCGTTCCAGTTGGTGCCGTCGTCGCTGACCCACACCATGGCCGAGTCCTCGAAGTTCCCTGCGGCGATGTAGCTGTCACCGAATTTGACAGTGGAGGTGATCACACCGTGGATGCCGGCGTCGGGACCTCCGCGAATGAAACTCGCGGCGATGGCGCCGAGGCCATGATCGCTATCGGCATTCGACCACTCGACGCCGTTTGCGGACTGCAGCATCCACGGCTCGGCGACATCTTCCTCGAAGGTAAAGCCACCGATGAGGTATCCCGCGGGCGTGGCCACGGCGATGTCGAAGTACTCGATCCCCCGACTGCCAAATACGGGGTCGAGTCGCTCCCAGCTGGCACCGTCGTTGCTGCGGTACAGGTCAACGACCCCGGACCCTTCGCCTTCGCCTATGGCAGTGACGAGCAGGCCCTTCTCTCCGACGAGCAACCCGCTCTCCCAATACCCGCCTTCACCGTGCCCGTCCGGTCCCCACGGGGTGCCGGCCTCGAAGGCGACGGTCCAGCCGGGGGCGGGGTCAACGGCGGGAGGTTCCGGGTCGACGTGAGACAAGGTGGTGGTCGGACCGTCCGGTGTGGTCACAGTCGATGACGGTGGAGGCGGCTCGGTGGCGCCACACGCGGTGGCGACCAAGGCGAGAACGGTGACCATCGCGGTCAGAAGTCGCATCAGCATCCGTCGTCCTTCCCTCGACTCATCCCCTCAGACGCCACGGACACTCCGTCGCGCTGACACGCAGGGCATCGGCTCATCGAATCCGCAAGAATGCGCGCACCGAAGGGGGGTGTCAGCGGGCAGGAAGGCCAGCGACGTCTCATGAGCAGAGCCTTCGATGAGAGGGACGCAGAGATGTACCGGGAGTACGGACCCGGGTTGATCCGCTTTGCGACCGGCTTGGTCGGGCCCAACGACGCCGCCGATGTGGTGCAGACAGCGGTTGTTCGGGCCATGACGTCATCCGGTTGGGAGCACGTGGTCAACCACCGGGCCTACCTGTATCGGAGCGTGATGAACGAGGCCAACTCGCAGCACCGGTCGACGATGCGCCGCCGCGCCCGCGAGATGCGGACCGCCAACCCAGCCGTCGAGTACCCCGAAGAGGTTCGTCCCGAAGTGCTGGAGGCGGTCGGAGGGCTCAGCCCGCGCCAGCGTGCGGTGATGTTCCTCACCTACTGGGAGGACCTCGACGAGGCCGCCGTCGCCGAGCGCCTCGGCATCGGCCGCGGCTCGGTCAGACGTCATCTTGGCCGAGGACGCGAGAAGCTGAGGCAGGTACTCGATGAGTAACCAACTCGACGACCGCATCCGCGACCTCTACGCCGAACTGGCCGACTCCGCTCCGCGGCTACCGCCGCTACCGCCGCTCACCGCCCCGGAGAAAGTATCCAGCCCGTGGGTGAGACGGTGGCCGGTGCTGGTGGCAGCTGCCACCGCAACGATCGTCATCATCGCCGCCGGGCCGCTGTTGCTCGGCGGCGGGGTCTTTGGAACCGGCGACGAGGCCAGCGACACGACCAGCATCGCCGCCGCCGAAACCACGGAGGCCCCTACGACCACCGCCGCTGAAGGTGCAACAGAGACAACGACAGTCGCTGCCGAAACCACAGAGGCACCATCGACGACGGTGAGTACCGGCTCGCCGTTCCTCGATGCCGTGCAATCGACAACGGTGTCCACCGAGCCGGTCACCTTGCCAGCCGATGTGTTGGCCGCCGCCGATGGTCTCGTGGTCGGCGCCCTCGTCGAGTTCGTCTGGCCCGACGACGGCTCAACGGGTCACGAATTCGTCGTCATGGTCGTCGACAACGGTGCCGCCACGATGATCCTGGGCCGAGACTGCCGTGTCGAGTCGGGCTCGCCACCGTTCGCCGAGACCGGCGGCGGGGTTGTCGTTCACGGCCCCAGCCCCGGCATCTCCGACGTTCGTCGCTGCACGCCCGGCGAGGAGGTCGAGCCGCTCGCCGAGGATGGCCAGGCGATGACGACCGCGTTGATCGATGGTCGACCGGTGGTTGCCATCGGCACCGAGAGTTCGATCAGCGTGCTCGACCTCGATAGCGGAGCCACCGACATTCTGGCCACCTTCGATCCGTCCGTGGAGACCCCGACCGCTGCCTCTTACGGCGACGGGATGTGGATGATCTCGTTGCTGGCGGCCGGAGAGCCATTCAATGCGGGCGGCCCGACCCGCTACGTGTTCCTCGATGCGACCGGTGCCCCCCTCGACGTGGCTGGCAACCCGGCACCCGACTTCTCGGCGGTGACCGCCACGTATCGGATGGCTGCTCTGACGCCCAATGGCAGCGAACTGGTCTTCGTGGAGCAATTCGCTGATCTGTCTGCCGACGTCGTGGTGTGGGATCTGGCCGCCGGTGTGGAGATCGAGCGATACCGCGTGATCGAGCCGTTCACCACCCCGGCGGACGACGCCGGGGGCGGCCAGCGGTTCGTAGGCTCACTGGACGCGTCGGACACCGAAATCCTGGTCAACGTCAACATCGCCTTCGGCGCCGTCGCTCCTGGGGGCATCGTCCGCATCGATCGGACCGACGGTTCTGCTACCGACGTCGTCTCGAGCACCGAGGGGATCGACTTCCAGGTGGCCTCGTTCCTCGACCGTCCGTGACCTTGTCAGCGAGTTTCGCCCTCAGCAGCGTCAGGATGATTAATCGAAGGGAGAGCGAATGACGAGGCGAGTGTTCACCATCGTGACCCTGGTCGTCGCCGTCCTCATTGCAGCACCGGTGGAGGCACAAGAGGGAGACGAGCCATCGGAGGGCGGCTATGTCCTCGAAGGCGACCTGGTCCCCGAGGAGGCGGTGCCCGGTCCGGGGCCCGATCCTGCAGGAGCCATTCCGATCCTGAGCGTGGCACCGGAGAGCGGTTCTCTCTGCTACGACATCCGGTGGGATCAGATCGATCCGCTCACCGGCTTCATCATCCGCCTCGGCTATCCCGAGGAATCTGCCTCCATCGAAGTCGATTTCGCCTTGACCCCTCCCGACGAGCTCGATGCCTCGAGCTCGGCCGAAGGGTTCGTCGCCGGCTGTGTCGAGAGCGAGCCCGAACTGCTGGAATTCATCGCCAACGAGCCCGACTTCAGCCACATCACCGTGTACAGCGCCGACTACCCACAGGGTGCCGCCGGCGGTTTCCTGCGCCTGATCAGTGGGCCGGGATTCGAGCCGGAGGAACACGACGAGGAGCCGATCGACGCCGTCACCACCGTGCTCGTCGCTCCGCTCACGCCCGAGCACGTCTTACCGGAAGCTCCAGACATCGACGGGTCCGGCAATGCCGTCCTGGAGGTGACCCCGTTGTTCGATACGGTGTGCTGGGACATCACCTGGGACCTCGACGAAACCGTGACCGAGATTCACCTGCACCCGGGGGGAATCGAAGAGATCGATCCAGAAGAATTCCGGCTTGACTTCATCAAGGAGGCCCGAACGTTCGGCGGTGAGGTGGAATCAGATCTCACTACCGGGTGCATCTCAGTGACCCACGTCGTCGACTTCTTCGGGCTCGTCGAGGAGCCCGAGGGCCACTACATCGACTTGCACACCGATCAGCAGCCAGATGGCGCTCTCCGTGGCCAGCTGATCCAGGAGGACGAGTTCGTCACCGCAATCGACGAGGGCCATGAACACGAGGAGGAGGAGGCGGGCCGCGGTTTGGTCGACTACGTCCCACACCTGCTTGCTCTCGTTGGCCTCATGGGAGCGACGATCTTCGCCATCTACACCTTCCGGAAGTCGCGAGACCTCTACGACTCTCCGTCGAGGGGTGCGGCGGCGGCGGCTGCGGTGAGCTACGCCCTCCTCCTCGCGTCGGCGGTGATCATGCTGCTCGATAGCGTGCTCGCACCCGAGTCCGGGCTGTGCGGTGACTCCGACCGATTCGCTGCGCTCGGCCTCGTCCTTGCCGGGGCCGGCCTGGTCGTCGCTGGTGGAGCGATCGCGCTCGCCGGCAGCCATCCGCCATTGCGTCGAGTAGCCATCGCCGTGGCGCTCGGGGCGGCGGCCGCCATGGTGGCGTGGGTCATCTGGGCTCCAGCGGGTGGTTGTACCACTCATGGCGACGTCGAACCGGACGAGCATGCGCCAACGATCACCGAAACCTCCGGCCCCCTCGACTGCGAGGAGCGGGTCTCCATGCACGGTGACCCGGTACAGGAGTTCGAAGGCTTCGCCACCCACGAGGAAGCCGTGGCCGCAAGCGCGGCCAGCGAGCTCGGGACCGCCAAGCATTACCAGGATGACGAATGGATCATCGAGATGGACGGACGTATCGTTGCCATGGTTACCGTCGGCGACTGGCAGGAGGGCCGCTACGTCGTGTTCGACACCGAGATCTGCTCCGACGTCGAGCATCTCCTCGGCTTCTAGCCGGTGGCATCTTCCTCCGCCCAGGCTCGGCTCAATCGGCTATTCGAGCCGAACGAGGCCCGCTCACGGAACGGGCGAGTGAAGGTTCAGATGGTGATCGCCGGGGGCGGCCGACACAGGTACCGAGAGGCGTGGGCCAGAGTTGCCCGAGCCGACCCGAGCATTGGGACCCAGCAAGGAGGGAAAAGAGAGGCCGACCACGAAGCTGGCCACCGTCAGCAGCCTCGAAACAAACTGGACGTTCTCGCCGAACGCCTCGCAACCGTTTCGCATCCACCGCCATCGCCTGCCTCAAACGGAGGGCATCCGGTACCAAATCAGCGATCACGTCGAGGCACACCTACCACCCAATGAGGTAGCGCATATCCGGCAATATGCGCTACCTGGACCTGTAGAGCAGACTGGTGAACTGCTCATCGATCACGGGTTCCCGTAGTCGCGGATTTGGTGACTGTCGTGAGTGTCGTGAGTCATGCCGCAGGTCCCGTTCCGGCTGGGCCGGTCGCATTGGATGTGCTGATCGTGTTTGCGCCAGCATGGAAACTCATGGGACTCACGAGACTCTTCCAACGCCTCCTCGGCTGGCTCCGGACCGATACAGGGTCGTCGGGCTCGCGCAGATTCGTGTCATGTCCCCAAGGGTTGTCTCACGACGGGCTGCGTCCAACGGGGACCTCTTGAAGCTTCCATCGCTGCGCGCCCTGGTACATGTCCGCCATCGAGACCTTTAGCGTCACGCCTTCGGTCGTGTTGTATCGCCGGTCTCTCATTGATTTGAGCTTGTTGCCGAACCTGATCTT
>CAXMPL010000326.1:0-7015 GCA_964195125.1 uncultured Kiloniellales bacterium
GTGACCGCCTCCTCGTCGCTGTCGGGCGCGACCTCGATCCGGTCGCGCACCTTCCCATTCACCTGGACGACGAGCGTCACGGTCGGGTCGGCCGCTACCGCAGAATCCACATCCGGCCAGGCCTGCACGTGGATGCTGTCCGTGTTGCCGGCGCTGTGCCAGAGCTCTTCTGTGATGTGGGGGGCGATCGGAGCGAGCAACAACAGCAGGATGGAAACCGCCTCATCCCAGGCCTCCGTCGACACCTCCCGGCTGGTTCGGTCGTCGAGCATCCGGTTGCGTAGTGTCATCAGCGCCGCCACCGCGGTGTTCCATTTGAACGCCATCATGTCTCGGTCGACCTTCTGGATCGTCTGGTGGGCCCGACGGCGAAGCGCCGCCGAGGCGTCTTCCGACACCGTCTTCGGTTCATATTCCGTCGTTCCCAGCTTCCACACGTCGTCGATGAAACGCCGCGATCCGGCGATTCCGTGTGAGTTCCATGGCCCGCCCTTTTCCCAATCGAAGGCGAACATCAGATAGGTGCGGACCGTGTCCGCGCCGTAGCGCTCGACGAGCTCGTCGGGGTTCACCACGTTGCCCCTCGACTTGGACATGCGCTGGGTGGCGACGTGGTCGCGCAGCTGGGAAACCTCACTGGGTGCCACGGAGCCCGGTATCTCGATGTCGGCGTCGTCTGGCACCTCAACGGTGACCATGCCTTCGGCAGTGGCGACCTGCAGCGAGCCATCGGCGTGCTCCAGCAGTTCCCCCACCACCGGTGCTGCATCCACAGACGCGTTCTCGTCGACACGCACCGATATGGCCACAAAGCGATCGCCGTCCCATTCCCCGGCGATGACGAGGCGGTCGCCGGTTCGTTCCTCACCCAGGATCTGGCCCTGGTTGCGCGACATCAGCATGGGCTCGTTGAACAGCCCCGTCGGGTCGCGTCCATGAGACTCCATCACAGCAGCGGTCTCGTCGAACACGCCAAGGTCGCGCATTGCCTTGGTGAAGAAACGGGTATAGAGCAGGTGCATCGTGGCGTGCTCGGCCCCGCCGGTGTAAACGTCGACAGGTAGCCAGTAGGCAGCCTCCTCGGGGTCGAAGGGTCCGGCATCGAAATGAGGGGATAAATAGCGGTACTGGTACCACGAAGAGCACATGAAGGTATCCAGCGTGTCCGTCTCCCTTGTGGCCGGCTCGCCCTCCGAGTCGGTTGCCGCGAGGAACGTCTCGTCCGTGGTCAACGGGCTGGCCCCAGCGGTGACGACCAGGTCCTCAGGCAGGATGACAGGGAGGTTCTGCTCCGGCTCGATCGTGCCGTCCTCTCTGTACAGCATCGGGATCGGTGCGCCCCAGTACCGTTGGCGCGAGATCAGCCAATCACGCATCCGGTAGTTGACCGCCTCTTTGCCGAGGCCGTTGCTGTGCAGCCAGTCGATGGCGGCGGCGACGGACGGGTTCTCCCTACCCTTGGCGTCGGTCGTCTCCACCCCGTTGATCGGCCCGCTGTCCACCATCACCCCTGGTCCGACGTAGGGCTCGGTCATGGCGTCACCGTCGAGCGGGTCCTGGTTGGCGGGGTGGATCACGGGAACGATGGGCAGCTTCATCGCCCTGGCGAAGGCGAAGTCGCGCTCGTCGTGGGCCGGGACCGCCATGATCGCTCCGGATCCGTAGGACAGCAGCACGTAGTCGGCGATCCACACCGGGATCCTCTCTCCGTTGACCGGGTTGATCGCATAGCCACCCGTGAACACGCCGGTCTTTTCCCGATCGACTTCCATACGCTCGACCTCCGAACGCCGGCTTGTCGCCTCCCGGTACTCGTCGACCGCGGCTCGCTGGTCGGTGCTGGTGAGGGAATCGACCAGGTCGTGTTCGGGGGCCAGGACCATGAATGTTGTTCCCCACAGCGTGTCCGGGCGGGTGGTGAAGACCGGTATCTCGTCGCCGGCTTCGGTGGTGAACACGACGTCCGCTCCCTCGGAGCGGCCGATCCAATTGGTCTGCATCACCTTGACAGGCTCCGCCCAGTCGATCGTCGAGAAATCGAGCAGTTCTTCTGCATATTTGGTGATGGCGAAGAACCACTGCTCCATCTTTCGCTGCTCCACTGCGGCACCGGTGCGCTCGTCCTTGCCGTCGATGACCTGCTCGTTGGCGAGCACCGTCTGCAGAACCGGGGACCAGTTGACGATGGCCTCGCCGCGGTAAGCCAGGCCGCCCTCGTAGAGCCGGCGGAACAGCCATTCGGTCCACACGTAGTACGAAGGGTCGGCCGAGATGGCCTCTCGCTTCCAGTCGAACATCGGCCCCATGGAGCGGAGCTGTCCGCGCATCCGCTCGATGTTTTCCCATGTCCAGATCGCAGGATGCACATTGCTATTGATCGCAGCATTTTCGGCGGGGAGCCCGAATGCGTCGAAACCAATCGGGAACAGGACGTTGAAGCCCTTCATCCGCATGACGCGGGCCCTGGCGTCCGACGGGGCCATCGCGTACCAGTGGCCGATGTGCAAATCGCCCGACGTGTAGGGGAGCATGGTCAGGGCGTAGTGTTTCGGCCGATCCCAGTCGACCTCTGACCGATATAGGCCGTCGGCTTCCCATCGGTCCTGCCAGCTGCGCTCGAGCTCTTTGTGGTCGTATTTCTCAGGCATGATCTGCGTTGGTGAAGGCGGCATGGTAGATCCAAGATGCCCGGTGGGGATAAGGTTGCGCGATGCCTTCGACAACGATGACGCTCACCGAGGCGCTGCTCGCCAACGGCGTCGAAAAGACCAACCCCGCCTACGACTCCGTCGTCATCGCCGCGGCGCCGCGGTGGCTCACCAAGGTATGGGGATCGGACATCGCGGCGATGACGCTATCGCACCGGATCTACGTTGGTGACAAGGTGTTAGGCAAGATCGCGGATGGCAAGGCTGCCAAGCTGCTCAAACACGAATCGGTCCACGTGGATCAATGGCAGCGGCACGGACGGATCGGGTTTCTCGCTAGATACCTGAGCGACTACGTGCGCGGGCGTGCCGCGGGTTTGTCACATTCGACCGCGTACCGTGCGATCGCGTTCGAGAGGGAAGCCTCATCCAAGAGCGAGTGACCGACTACCTCCAGAACGTTGAGTGGAGCATCCCCCACGTGCTCGCGGTGCTTGGAGGTGGTCTCGTTGGAGCGTTGGTCACAACGATCGGGGTCGTGCTGGTCTATGGGGAGGACCTCACCCTGGTCGCCTTCGTGCTCACCTTCCTCGGGCAGGCAACAGGTGGTTTGCTGGTGCTGGCCTATCTGTCGCAAAAGGTCGGCACCGGGGGCTTTGCCACCGACTTCGGCTTTCGGCTCCGTCTCCGGCACTGGTGGGGCCTTCCGGCAGGCGCCGTTCTCCAATTTGCAGCGGCCATTGTCACTGCGCCGCTGGTAGAGCTGCTGTTCCCCGAAGGGGCGCCCCAACAAGAGGTGGTCACCATCACCGAGGGCTCGGACACCATCTTCGAGGCGCTGCTCATCTTGTTTGCGGTTGGGATCCTGGCTCCGGTGGTCGAGGAGCTCACCTTTCGCGGGATGCTGCTGTCGCGGCTGGTCCGCTCGATGTCCAAGTGGTGGGCGATCACTGCCCAGGCGGTCGCCTTCGCCGGGATCCATCTGCTTGACCCGAATTCCAGGGCGGTGCTGCCCGGGCTTTTCCTCATCGGCTTCGTGCTCGGCTACGCCGCGATCAGGACGGGGGACCTGTCCCTGCCGATCTTTCTCCACGCCGGGGTAAACCTCACCGCGGCCCTATTGCTCGTCTTCGGCGACGACCTGCTCAACTGGCTCGATGAAATGGCCGGTTTGGAGCCGGCGGAGTCGCTGCTGCGGATGATGTTCTGACGAGTGCTTTCGGTAGGTTCTCGCCGGATTTCGGTGACCGGTGACTCCTCGGACAATGGGCTCGATCGCGGGTCACGACCCGGCTCGACCGGTTTCGCTCCGACCGCAGGTCTTCCCGTCTCGATCTCGGCGTGGTACATGTAACAGGGTGGCGCACCGCGAGCGGGAGCCGGTGTGTCCGATCCGAGTTCACGACTGTCGCTGATTGCAGCGATCGGCGCCATCGTTGTTGCGGTCGGAGGCGGCATCTACTTCGGTCGCGGTCCAGAATCGTTGCTCCCGCCACCATCTGCGATCGTCGAGTCCGTTGAGGAGACGGTGGTCGTCCACGTGTCGGGGGCGGTCCGAAATCCTGGGCTGGTCTCGCTCCCTATCCCGGCCCGGATAGCCGACGCGGTTGAGGCAGCAGGTGGCGCAAGCGACGAGGCCAATATCGGCGCCCTCAATCTCGCAGGACCGCTGCGAGACGGAGAGCAGATCGTCGTCCCCGCCTACGGCGAGTCGCCGGATCCCGATGACGGTGGCGTCGATCTCAATCGGGCTACACCAGCCCAGCTCGCCGAGCTCCAGGGTATTGGCCCGGTGCTCGCCGAGCGGATCGTCGCGTTTCGCGAGGAACATGGACCGTTTGACGCGATCGAAGACCTGCTCGATGTCCCTGGTATAGGCGAGGCCAAGCTGGTCTTGCTACGACCCGGCGTGTCCGCCCCCTGAGTGCGGTTCCCAGGAGCGGCAGGAAGATGGGCGATTGCCGCCGCGGCGACGGTCTGGGTCGGGACGCTCGGCGGTCTTCGCTTCGGCGCTGTTGTCGCGGTTGCTGGAGCTGTGTCGGCGCTGGCAGCGTGGTCGGGTCGACGCCGAGCGGCCGCTGTGCTGTTGGCACTCGTCTGTGCTGGGGGGATTTCTGGCTCGTTGGCCTCAGCGCGAACTCAATCCACATGGAGCGCACTCGTCCCCGAGGGTCCGATCACGCTGATCGCGCTCGCCGTCGAGGACGGGACGCCGGAAAGACCCGGCGTGGTTCGGCCGGAAGCCCTCCTGGTGAACGAGGAGGTGGTGCGATGGCGCGGTCCGGCTCTCGCCGTTGACCTGCCCGCCGGTGCGGTCCTGGTGGCCGGGGATCGGGTCCGCGTCGAAGGTATTGGTCGTGCCCGACCGGGAAAAGTGCGCGGAGACCCCGTTGCCGGCCGTATCGCGGCTCAGGATGTGGAGAGGATCGGCGACGGCCGCGGGCCGTTGTTTGCTGTCGGCAACGCGGTGCGCGGCCGCGTTGCCTCGGTCATACCCGGAAGGACCCCCTCCGAAGCGCTGGTCTCCGGGTTTCTCATCGGTGACACTTCAAACGTTCCCGCACGGGACCTGGACGCGCTACGCCGCTCGGGCCTCACCCATTTTGTCGCCGTATCCGGCAGCAATGTGGCGTTGTTCCTCGCCGGATGGTGGTTCCTCACCTCACCGCTCGGTCGCGGCTCGCGGCGGCGCTTCGCAATTGGGCTGGTCGGGCTGGCCGTGTTCGTGGTGGTTACCCGATGGGAGGGCTCGGTGTTGCGAGCGGCAACGATGGCAGGACTCATCCTGGGAGGAGCGGCAACCGGGATCGCGGTTGACGGCTGGATGGCCCTTGGTGGCGCGGCTTCGCTGTTGCTACTGGCGTCGGGCAACCTGGCGCTCGACGTTGGGTTTCAGCTTTCGGTGGCGGCGACCGCTGGGATCCTGGTCGGAGCCGGCGCCGCCGGCAACCGTCGGCCCCGTTGGGCCTGGACGGTGTTGGCCGCGGCCGTTTCGGCCCAGATCGCCGTTGTCCCGATCCTCTTGTGGAACTTCGGGAGCATTCCACTCCTTTCACCGGTGGCGAACCTGCTGGCGGCGCCATTGGTCACCGTGGCGACGATCGTCGGCGGGCTCGCCGTCGTAACCGGATGGGCGGTGCTCGTCACCGTTGCCTCCAGCGTCGCGGGTGTCGTGCTCGCCATCGCCAGGCTCGCCGCAGCTTGGCCACAGCTCGGGACCGTGGCGGTGCTGGTCGTTGGCGCAACCGGAGCCGTCGCGATCAACCGGCGGCTCCGCCCGGTCGTGGCCGTTGTCGCTGCCCTGGTCCTGGTCGCTATGACCGTCGCCCCGGTGATCTTGCGTTCTGGTCCGACGGTGACCGTCCTCGACGTTGGGCAGGGAGATGCGATCCTGGTGCGGTCGCAGGGCAGAGTTGCGTTGATCGACGGCGGCCGGGACCCCGTGGTACTCGCCGACCGACTGCGGAGTCACGGCGTCGGTCGCATCGACCTGCTAATTGTTACCCACGGCGATGCCGACCACTCCGGCGGGCTCGACGGCATCGTTACCGACCACGGGGTCGGCAGGATTTGGGTCCCGGAATACGCCGACCTGGGTGAGCTGGTGGACCGGCTCGTCGACGACGCTGCGGCTGCGGGAGTGCAAGTTGAGTGGATTGACGCCGGGTCGCCGCAATACAAACTGGGTGCCATCACCATTGAGCCGATTGGGCCAAAGCGACGCTACGCCTCCGACAATGACGGCTCCATCGTGGTTTGGGTGGAGGCAGCTCGATCGATGCTGCTTGGCGGCGACATCGAGGCGATCGCACAGACGGAGCTGCCCGCGATCCGCCCCGATGTTCTCTTGGTGCCTCACCACGGCTCGGGGTCTACGGATGCCCGGTGGTTGGCTGACACGGTTGGCGACGCAGCGGTGCTGAGCGTGGGGGAGAACCGCTACGGGCACCCATTGCCGGAGATCATGACGATCCTCGAGCGCTCGGGGGCGGAAGTCTTAGTGACCGCGGAACAGGGGGACGTGACGATCGAGCTGGAGTGAGTTGGCTCGCACGCCATGCTCGCATCCAGTCGTCGGTTCCGAATCGACTGGTAACTGGTAACTGGTAACTGGTAACTGGTAACTCTGGGACTTGCGTCTTGCGTCTTGCGTCTTGCGTCTTGCGTCTTGCGTCTTGCGTCTTGCGTCTTGCGTCTTGCGACTCGCGACTCGCGACTCGCGACTCGCGTCCCCTCCCGTGCCGTATTCTCCGGCGATGAGCTTCTTTGTCATCGCCGGCCCGCGCGATGCTGGACCGGGGGAGCGGGCGCTCATGCTCGATCGCGCCGCTGCGATTTTTGCCGCGGCGTCGGTCGATCATCACGAG
>CAXMPL010000327.1:0-5468 GCA_964195125.1 uncultured Kiloniellales bacterium
GGACCCGCGAGCGAGCCTGGTTGTTGATCTCGAGGAACCCCCGTACGGGTATGTCAGGGTCGACGCCACCGCAACATTCGTCACCGACCCGGCTGAGGTTTATCGCGTCGCTGAGGCCGCCGGTCGCCGGTACATGGGCGACGAGCGCGCCGAGGAGTATGGCAAACGCAACAGTGGCCCTGGCCAGATCGTCATTGAGTTCCACCCGACCCGCGTCACCGCGTGGGCGGACATCACCCACTAGGCCGCTGCATCGCGGAGCTCGCACGGTCCAACGTTGTCTACAGGTATCCGCCATGAGCCAGGTTCCGCGATTCCTCTACCCGAAGTGCGCGCTTCAGCTCTTCATGGGTGGCAGTCCGTCCATCTTTTCTCGCTATCCGTCGAGCGCCTTCCAGGTGAGGGCATCGACCTCGCCGGATGCCGGTAGGCCGGCGTTGGCCTGGAATCGCTCCGTCGCTGCCTTGGTCCCTTCGCGGAAGACGCCGTCTGCGCCGAACTCCTTATCACCCGTGAACAGATCGCGATAGCCATGGTGGATCAGCATGATTTGCGCTGCCCTTACCACCGGGTCGGGTTGCTCCTCCGACCCGTCGCCAAACTTCACCGTTCTCATATCTGCCTCCGTTGGCTGCGGGGGTGACGGGGGCAAGGGCTCCGTGTCTCCCAGATTCGTTTGGATGGAGTCTTGCATCAGCCCGATCGTGTATGGCGCGCCCTGCTTGAAACGCGGATCGATCTTCCTGCTGGTGTGATCGAGATGCCCGATGTGACGCCATTCGGACCACTCATAGTGATCGCACATGAGCGAGGCCACGATCAGCTGTGCCTCCCACACGCCATCGTGGAGTTTCGACCCGTCTCCTCGGTGAACGGTCTCCGTAGAGCCGTAGTGGCGGTTCCCGTAGTAGTCGGGCGTGTCGTCCTCGTGTTGGGGGCCTTGGAACCGGGCGTCTTTGGCCACATACTCGACGAGCACGTCCTTGCGGCCGGTGCCAGCGGTGAAGTTGGCGGGTCCACCAGAGGCGAACACCACGGTTGGGATGCCGTTACCTTCGCTGTGGAGAACGCCGTCTCGCCACAGACCCATCCAGAGGTTCGCCTTTGTCTGGCCCTTTGAGTTCTTGACGTAGGGGACGTATGTGGATGAGGCGGTGTGGTGCCACAACCATCCGACGGGGTCGCCGTTGTACGCGAAATGGTGGAACGTCTCGTCGGTCCAGTAATAGCCGGGCTCATTTTCTTGCCATCCACTCAGCTCGACGACGTTGACGGACTTTGCCCGAAGCGCATCTGGAAGCCACAACAACGAGACGTGTTGCGTTCCGGGTGGCGCGAGGGCGAGGACCCTCGGTGTAGACGGGACGGGGGTGGCGTCGACGTCCCACTCGTCGGTCTCACTGGAATCGCCTTCGACGATGGTGGACGGAACAGAGTCGGCGGGGATCGGCTGTCCGTCGTCACTCATGCTGTGTGGCTCACTCAACGATCATCTCGAAGCCCGGCGAAGTCCAAGCTAACACTCGGATCCGCTGGACGCCCCCAATCCCTGGAGTGTCTGTGGCGAGACCGGTGACGCATGTGCATCCGCACCATCAGGACCAAAACCTCCGACCCCACCAACCCGAAGGAGAGCTCGGCCTGGAGTGACTCGAGTCTTTCGCTGGTCGTCGATGCAACCGTATCGACATCCTGGCTCAGGAGATCACACGATTGGCCTCGTCGATCAAATCATCGAGGTCGGTATCGGTCTCTTCGCCGAGGACACGGCGGACGGGAGGCGATGCGGCTTCCATCACGCGTAGCATCTTTCGCAGCACAGATCGCTGCGCTTTCATCCGTGCTGCTTCTTCCGCTGGGGTGACGAGATCGTCGACAATTGAACCTTCGGCGCGAGACGCCACCATCGCCTCTGGCATGCCGCGGACCCATACCATCGAACGACGCCCCGGTCCCCGGCCCTCGGTGATGGGTTCAACGGCCATGACGTCATCTGATCGAACGTACTTGCCGTAGCCGAGGGCTATCAGCTGACCAGATTGGATGCGCATCACTCACCTTTCCTACGCCGAAGGTACACCATGAGCATGCGGCTCGGGCGAGTCGTGGGCTGCGAGGGTTCCAGGGCATCAGACCTCATGGCGTGAAAGGTACCTCGCTCCGAATTCGCTTCCTGGCCGCATGGACGGCGGAGGTGCAAGCGGATACGCTCGGAGGTGGCTAGTCCGCGCCCGATCGGAGAGCACATGAGGACCGCTTCCCACCATCGACCCCGTAACCTTCCCGACTCCAAGGAGCTTCGGATCGCCCTCGTCTGCTACGGCGGGGTCTCCCTCGCCATCTACATGCACGGCGTCACCAAGGAGATCCAGAAGCTCGTCGAAGCGTCCGCCGCCTATGACGCGGACCCTTCCAACAATCCCTTTGCGCAGGGAACCACCGAGCGCGCCTATTGGACGGTTCTCGGGCAGCGAGCCTCCGAAGAGGGCGTGGCGACCAGGGTCATCGTCGACATCATCTCAGGAACCTCCGCGGGCGGTATCAACGGGGTGGTTCTGGCCAAGGCACTCGCCGGTGGGCTGTCTCAGGATCAGCTCAAGAACCTGTGGATCGAGAACGCCGACCTCGAGCAGCTCCTCGACATCGACGTCCCCAACCTGCCTTTCGGCAACAGCCAAACCCGGGTGGGGTGGAAGGGAATCAGCTGGCTCCTCGGAAAGGGCCTGCCCGAGCTGAGGGCGACGCTGTTGGACAAGGGCCGCAAGCCGCGGCACCCGCTGCGTGGTGACAAGATGCTGCACTGGATCTACGAGGCGCTCGAAGACATGGACCAGGCCGCACAGGACCCGCCGACCTCTCTGATGCCGGACGGGCACCCGCTGCGGCTGTTCGTCACCGTTACCGATTACCACGGTTACCCGAAACGCCTATCGATCTACAGCCCCGACCACGTCATCGACTCCGAGCATCGTCATGTCATGAAGTTCCGCTTCGACGGCGGCGAACAAGGCGAAGAGGGGGCAGGGAACCAATTCGGGCCAAAGTACAACGGTGCGCTTGCCTTTGCGGCTCGGGCCACTTCTAGCTTCCCGGGAGGGTTTCCCCCGGTCAGCTTTCAGGATGTTGCGACCTATCTCGGCGGTCCTACGGACCCGTTGGGTAGCTTCTTCGACCTTTACAAGGTTTCGGGTAGCAAGGCGAGCGCAACCTACTTCGTCGACGGTGGGATCCTCGACAACTTCCCCTTTGGGCACGCGATCGACGCGGTAAACGAGGCGCCGGCGCACACCGAGGTCGAACGGTATCTCGTCTTTCTCGAACCCGACCCCGGGGCACCACCCGACCCCGCCTCGGGCGAGGAGCCGCACTGGGTGAGCAACATCTGGGCCGGCCTATCCCGCATCCCCGCCAAGGAGCCGATCATCGATGACATTGAGAGGGTCCACGAGTTCAACGACAACGTCGCCAGGGTAAGCGAGCTGATCGCAGGAGCCGAAGACCACGTCACACAACAACTCGACGCCGAAGACTTGTACATCGCGGCTCGACAGAGCATGGGCCTGGCCTACGACAACTACGTCTGGATGAAGCTCGACTCGGTGGTCGATCGGCTCGGAAGCCTGGCCGCCGAGGCCGCAGGCTGGCCGGATGGTTCTTCTGGTGTGTTTGTGGTCCGGGATATCATCCGCCGCTGGGCACGCCAGGCCAGCAACATCATGGAGCGATCCGCCGGCCTCGACTTGAGTGATGACCAGATCGCGTTCCTCAAGACCTTCGATCTCGACTACGGGCGCCGCCGCCTCCGCTTTCTCATCCAAGGCCTCAACACCCTGTATTCGACCCTGGAACATCGGCAGCGCCCGACGAGGGGCGATCTCGACGCAGCCAAGGAGGAGCTGTACGGATTGGCGGCGAGACTCGATGTCGACCGGATTCTTGCCACCTCTCGCGGACGCGAGCTCTCTGCGGGCGCCGAAGCTCTCCTCGGCCCAGGCGCGCTCGAACGTGCCGGGCTGTGGGGTTTAGAGCCAGTACGCGGCACCTCCCGAGAACCGGATGATCGGGTGGCAGGCTTCGTGAGCGGCCACACGGAGGAACTGAACTCGCTGTACTCCCAGACAGCCGACTTTCTCGGCGCCGAGCTGAACGGGCTCGACGAGGAGCTCCGTACCCGCGTCGGAGCGACGATTCAAGGCTGGGATGACGAGTCTCAACGCACCGTAACCGTTCGCTTCGATGGGTTCCCCATCTGGGACACCCTGGTATATCCGCTCCGCCGCTTTGGCGATCTCGGCGAGCTGTACCCGATCAACGTCATGCGCTTTAGCCCTGAGGACTCGACCCTCATCAGCGAAAAAGGCGCCGCCAAGCTGGAAGGCACACGCCTCCATCACTTTGGAGCCTTCTTCGACCGGGAAGGGCGCGAGGGCGACTACCTGTGGGGACGGCTGGACGGTGCCGAACGTCTCATCGGCCTCCTCGGCGGTGGGGACGCGTCGCTGTACCTCGAAGCCTTCACTGCCATCGTGGACGACGAGCGGGCCACACTGAGCCCAGAGGTGATCAACCGCATCGATGACGCGTTAGCCGAGCGGTTCGGGTCTCGACCGACGCCGTGACCGGCCGCCGCCCTCAGTGATCCGCCACTTGCTCAGTGACCGAGGTTGACGCGGTGGGACCGCTGCGCCCGGTCGTATGGCCATACGAAGAATCCACGAAGGTCCTCGCCGCTGCTCTGCTCGGCTTGACCCGCGGTGGCGCCGGTGAGCTCGATGGTGATCGTCGGATCCTGATCGGGATGATTTGGGTCGTAGAGCCCGATCTCAGCCATGCCCTTCGCCGTGTCTTCCTTATAAGAGACCGCAAGCACCTGGTGGTTGTCCGACGGGTTGATAACCGTGCGGATCAGCGTCAGCGAGGCGGGGATCCCACGGTTGACCTGGTCCTTGACCGCGGGCCATTGGCGCAACGTCAGCTGACGGATCGTGCGGCGCGGATCCCACCATTGGCGCTGCGAGTTGCGGCTCTGCCATTTGATGCACTTGGCGATCAGGTTGGCGCCATGAAACGAGTCGATCTGACGCAGCACGAGGATGCGGAACAGCGGCGAGTCCCGGTTCGGGATCTGCGTGGTCGCGGGAACGCTGTTTTTCGCGTAGAACCGGTCAAGCGCATGCCAGGTCATGCCGCCGCATAGGCCCCAGCCCTTCCAGAAGTCGGCGGATTCGCTGATCTGCCGAGCGAAGTCGCCGAGACCGTCGTCGACTTCTTTGAGGATGTCGAGGCCGTTGTACCGGTTCCTGAAGTGGAAGCCGTCCTTCTTCGGGTCGAAACCGCTGGTCTGTTCGATTGCCATGGGTGCTCCTCGCTGGCTTCGATCCCCGATCCCGCTACCTGCGAACCTACCCCGCGGAACCACCGCTGTCGATGGGTTGGCGTTGCTTCGGTCGCGGATCTTGTTGATCCCG
>CAXMPL010000328.1:0-2424 GCA_964195125.1 uncultured Kiloniellales bacterium
AGGCACACGGCTCTGGACTGTTCCAGCGCGGCGAGACCCAGGTCCTCAACGTCACAACGCTCGGGATGATGAAGATGGATCAGATGCTCGACACCATCTCGCCCGAAGAGTCGAAGCGCTACATGCACCACTACAACATGCCGCCGTTCGCCACCGGCGAAGCCGGCTTCATGCGTGGGCCGAAGCGTCGGGAGATCGGGCACGGTGCCCTCGCCGAGAAGGCGCTGCTGCCGGTGATCCCGAACGAGGAGGACTTCCCATACGCCTTCCGTTTGGTCTCCGAGGTGCTGATGTCCAACGGCTCATCCTCGATGGCCTCGGTCTGCGGATCGAGCCTGTCCCTCATGGACGCCGGCGTTCCAATCGCCGCTCCGGTGGCGGGAATCGCCATGGGGTTGATCCATCAGGACGATCAGTTCGTCACGCTCGTCGACATCCTCGGTGCCGAGGACGCGCTCGGTGACATGGACTTCAAGGTGGCCGGCACCGAGAACATGATCACCGCCCTGCAACTGGACACCAAGATCGAGGGTTTACCTGCGCAGGTCCTCATCGATGCCATGGACCAGGCGCACAAGGCGCGCATGGTCATTCTCGGCGAGATGGCCGCAGTCATTCCCGAGCCGCGTGCGGAGCTCGCTCCAACGGCTCCGAAGATCGAGGCGATCATGGTCCCCAGGGACAAGATCGGCGAGGTCATCGGGCCCAAGGGCAAGACCATCCGCGAGCTCGAGGCAGAGACCGGTGCGGTTATCGAGATCGAGGACGACGGCACGATCAGGGTCGGCGCCCCGGATACGGCATCGCTGGAGCTGGCCAAGGAGCGAATCCTGGCCATTGGGTATCCGCCGGAGGCAAAGGTGGGTGAGATCTACGACGGCGAGGTGGTGAACATCACCAAGTTCGGTGCGTTCATCAACATCCTGCCCGGGCGTGACGGTCTCCTCCACATCTCCAAGATCGGAGGCGGCAAGCGCATCGACAAGGTCGAGGATGTGCTGGCCCTCGGGGACACGGTCAAGGTGGTCGTCCAAGAGATCGACGATCGCGACAAGGTCAGCCTCGGTTTGTTCGAGGCCGCTGGCGACGGTGAGTCGACGTCAAGAGTCGAACCGGAGAAGCGCGACGACAAAGATCGTGGTCGTGATCGCGATCGCGAGCCGGAGAAGGTGGGTGCATCCCAGGCTTCCGAAAAGCCCGATCGTACCGTGGTGTCGTTCGAGGACGAGTTCGAGTCGAGCCAGTAGGAACACCATTACGCGATGATGCCCCGGACCCGGGGCATCATCGCGTACAGAGTCGTCGGCTTAGAGGCTCCGCAAATAGGGTGCGATCCGCTTTCTGTAGGCGAACCGATTTGCGGAGCCGTGGCCCGAGCGGCCCGTCGCCAAAGGCGGCAAGAGCGGGAAACAAGGCCGCACTGCTGTCGAGACAACCGGTCACCTATCGGCGCGCGCTCTCAGTCGTCGAGTACGAACGTGAGCTTCATGTCGACGCGGAAATGCTTGATGGTGCCATCCTCGGCGAGGATGACCTTCTGCTCGGAGATCCAGGCACCCCTGACGTTGTCCACGGACTTCTGGGCTTTGGCGATCCCCTTTCGAATGGCGTCTTCGAAGCTCCCTGGGGAGGTTGAGGTGATCTCGATCACCTTCGCAATCGTCACGAACCGGCTCCTTTCCGTTGTCCGGAAAGGGGAGCGTACCTGATGGGCCGGACCGTTCTGAATCCGGATGTGCTCGCTGTGAGTGATCTGCCAGGAGTATCCGTGGAGCTCGATACCGACCTGCTCACCACCGACCGCCGGTTCGTCAGGAGCGCCTGGACCGCGTTGCCGGATCGAACTCGTCGGATCGTTGGGCTAGCGTGAAGGGGCCGATGGACGAAGAGGCGCTAAAGCAGCACATTCGAGACATTCCGGACTTCCCTGAGCCCGGGATCGTGTTCAAGGACATCACCCCTCTCCTCGCCGATGCCGACGTATTCAGGGCCGTGGTGCTGCACCTCTCCGACCACTATGCCGAAGCCGGCGTCACCCACGTTGCCGGGGTCGAGGCTCGAGGGTTCATCTTCGCCGCCCCGATAGCAACCCACGTCGGTGCCGGCTTCGTTCCGATCCGCAAGCCTGGCAAGCTACCGCACCAGGTGGAGAGCCAGGACTATGAGCTGGAGTACGGCACCGACCTCCTCGAGATCCACAGGGACGCCGTTGGCAGCGGAGACGTCGTGCTCATCGTCGACGACGTCATCGCCACCGGGGGCACCGCCGCTGCCAGCATCAAGCTCGTGCAGCGGCTCGGGGCAGGGGTGGCCGGCATGGCCGCCGTTGTTGAGCTCGACTTCCTTGGCGGCCGCTCCAAGATCCCCGAAGGCGTTGAGCTACTCACGCTTGTTCACTACTGAGGTTGCCGGGGCCTTCTCGTG
>CAXMPL010000329.1:0-3661 GCA_964195125.1 uncultured Kiloniellales bacterium
TCGATCGAGCAACCCCAAGTACTCATCGAGGTCGAGATCCTCGTCGTAGTCCTTGCCAACGTTGTAGGGCGGCGACGTCACCATCAACGCCACGCAGTTATCCGGCAATTGCTCCATAGATTCTGACGACTGGACGAATACTGAGTCGACCACGTTGGCCGGCGCATCTGCGAGCTCGCCGACGTCGTCGAGCTCCCCAGGGCGGTTCATGCGCCGGGCGTAGTACGACGAAGCATCGTGGCTTTCGCGTTTGCCCGCGCCGAAACTGGCGGTGCTGGTGGGCAAGGTTCCTCCTCGTTGTCAACGGTACTCGATGATCCGTAGCGCCCGACACTGCAGCCGGGTCTTCGACCCGATCATCGTGACCTCATTCCTGTCCGGCTGGGACGACGAAGCTGCTCTCATAGCGCTCGGTAGCTCCCGAGCACGCGGAGCTCTTCGCATGTCGCAGGTGGTGGCTCGATCACGCGCGACAACCCCTCCGGCCCCGGCTGGTGGACGAGATCGACGAAGAAACGGTACGACCATGCCTCGTTGGCCGGTCGCGACTCGATCCTGGTCAGATTTGCGCCTCGGAGCCCAAGCTCGGTCAGGACCAGAGCAAGAGCGCCCGGGGTGTGCGCAGTCGTGAACACGATCGTCGTCTTGTCGTCATCGTCGTCGACGCTTGGGGCACCAGGAGCCAGGACAACGAATCGGGTGGTGTTGTGACCGCGATCCATGATGTCGGCGGCCAGAACCTCGAGGTCATAGGCATCTGCCGTCCAGGCTGGCGCCAATGCGGCAATGCCCGGATCGGCGGCCTCGGCTACCTCCCTGACGGCGCCGGCGGTATCGTGACTCGGCACCGCGTCGATACCGAGTTCGGTCAGGTTGTACTCCGCCTGTGCGAGAGCCTCCGGGTGGGACCGAACCTCGCGAACGGCGTCTATATCAGCGCCGGGCAGCCCAACGATGGCGTGGCGAATCTCGACTAGGTGCTCTTGGACGATGGCAAAGGATTGATGCTCATCGTCCCCGGGCAGGCGATCGAGCACCGGAAGCACACTCCCGGTCGTCGAGTTCTCTATCGGAACCACCAACCGATCGATCTCCCCTGCTTCCAATGCGGCGAATGCGGCAGCAAAGGTGCCATAGCCGACCGGTTCCCCGGTCTCCGACACTTCCGTGACCGCCCGATGGCTGTACGACCCGGTCTCGCCCTGGTACCCAATGCGCATCGCGTTACTCACGGTCCTCGGCAGCACCTTCTAGCCAGTCCACCTGGTAGAGGCGCACCGGCTCATCGAACCCGCGGAGTACGACCGGGCCGCGGTCGGTGAATTGAAATCCTTTGCCGGCGACCAGCTGGCGAACCACATCGGCGACCTGGATCTCTCCCCCGCCCGCCTGGGCCCCGATGCGGGAACCGGCGATTACCGCCGTTCCGTACAGGTCATCGTCTTCGGCAATCGGCTCCCCGGCACTCATCCCAGCCCTGATGCGGATCGGCTGCTCGGCCGACTCGTTGTGTTCGGCGAACCGACGCTGCAGAGCGATAGCGCAGTTCACGGCGGCGATCGCCGACCCAAACGATGCCATGAACCCATCACCTAAGGTCTTAATCTCGACGCCGCCGAACTCCTTGAGCTCCTGGCGCACGATCTCCTCGTGTTCACGGAGCAGCTGGCGTGCCCGGACGTCGCCGAGCTGCTGGGTCAGCGCCGTCGAGCCCTCGACGTCGGTGAATAGGATGGTGCGCAGGGCGCCCGCGCCGATTGCGGTCGCCGGAGATCGCGCGTCTTCGGGTTCCCCGAGGAATGCGTTGATCTCTCCGACCACCTCTCCGGCATCCCCCAGATAGGGAGCGACCGACGTCCCCTCGATGACCGAAAGGCGGGCATCGGGAATGCCGGCCGCCAGAATGCGAGAGTGGTCCATCGCCGCGTTCTTCGGGCCCCCCATGGCAAGCTCACGCCGATGCAGCACCAGGGTCGGCGTCTTCACCTCCGGCAGCACGCTGGTGACGTCGTACGTCGTGGTGGCCTGGAGAGAATCGTGGGCCATCTCGGGAGTGACGCTCTCGCGAACCAACGCGGCAAAGCGTTCGGCAGCCTCGTTCTCCGACCACCCGAGAAGGAGCCGAGCCACCGCCTCCGTATAGAAGTCCCACGCCTGGTTGATGATGGGCCTCGTCGCCTGGGTGAGCGGCGCCTTGGCGAACTCGGCACCGTCGGCGTAGGAACAGAACAGTACGAGGTGATCGACACGGTTCGGGAAACGTGACGTATAGGCGATTGCTGGCGGCCCGGAGTGGAGCCCCGCGTACAGATCGAATCGATCGAAGCCTCCACCCTCGACCACGGCCTCCAGGTCGAGAACCTCGGCTTCCAGCGACATGTCATCGACCTGTCGCTGGGAGAGCCCAAAACCGCGGCCGTCGTATCGCACCAGCGTTCGGTCTCGGCCCAAGTCCTCATACCAGTCGCGAAGCTCCGGGATCGTCCATTCCATCTGCAGATGGGACCACGGCATCGATGGCATGGCAATGAGCGGCTTGCCCTCTCCCATCTCCCAAAATGCGATGTTCACGTTGTCCGCAGTTCGGCTGTATTGGATTGGCGGTTCCATGCCCGGCCACCGTACACCTCGCCGGTAGCGGATATCGTGGGGGAAGGTCATCGGAGCGAGACAAGGAGGTATCGATATGCCCGGCACCAATCCAGATGTGGACGAGTGGTTCGCCGCCGAGCAACACAACCCGCTGCGCGAGCCCCTTCAACTCGCCCGCGAGGTGATCCTGTCCGCGGATGACCGGGTCGAGGAGTCCATCAAGTGGAAGACACCTACCTTCTCCTACGAGGGCAACATCGTCAGCTTCACCATCGGCGCCAAGAACTTCGTCAGCCTCATGTTCCACAATGGCGCCGAGGTTCCGGGGAATCACCCACGCCTCGTCGGCGACGGAAAACAGGTCCGCACCATGCGGTTCGATGATCGGGATGACCTAGCCGACAATAGGGGGGACCTGGAAGCCGTCATCAAGGCATGGTGCGACTCCAGGTCGTAGTGGTGGTTGGTGGTCGTGATACGTAGTACGTGATACGTAATACGGTGATCGCTTGACTCCGCCCCCCAAAGACACCGATACCAAACCGGACCTCCTGCCTATCGCAGCCCTCTCTGTATTGGTCATGGTGGCTTTCGGCACCCTCTTCTATGCCTACTCGATCTTTATCACCGAGGAAGCAGCTGGTGCCGAGTACTCGATATCGCTCCTGTCGCTGGCGTGGACGGGGGCCGTGCTCGTGGGCGGTGGGTTCGCGTTTGTGGTCGGTCGCCGCGCCGACCGACACGGAGTTCGGGGAATCATGGGTCTCGGGACCGTGGTGGGAGCTACCGGACTGATCCTGCTCGCTGCGTCTCAAGCAGGGTGGCAACTGGTTTTGGTGTCGTGGCTACTCATCGGACCCGCCGGCGCCATGACGTTCTACGAGCCGGCGTTCATCGCGGTCGATCAATGGTTCGGCCTGGCCGGCAGCACCAGGGCCCTGGTAACACTCACCCTGATCGGTGGTCTTGCTGGTCCGATCTTCATCCCTCTCGCCGGACTCATGACCGTTGCGCTGGGTTGGCGGTGGGCCGCAGTCGTGCTTGCCGCCGTCCTGCTCGTCACCGGGCT
>CAXMPL010000330.1:0-12642 GCA_964195125.1 uncultured Kiloniellales bacterium
TTGACCATCTTGTGGAACCAGCTCATGCGGTCGGCCAAGGCGGTTACTTCCGTCGCGTCCTCACCGTTCAGCTCGCGGGCGACAACCTCGAGGTCGGCGACCTCGCGAAGGATGGCGTCATGAATGTAAAGGTAAACCTGCAATGGCCCGGACACGGGTGCTCCTCTCGCTGGTACGGGAGTCAATGTAGCCGGGCTCAGCAAGCCGCCGAACGGAAGGGCTACGTAATATGTGATACGTAATACGGCGTCAGCGCACAGCTGACGGCGAGAGCGCGCACCGATCGGTGACCGGTCGTCTCGACAGAAGTGGAGCCATGTTTCCCGCTCTTGCCGCTTCGCGGCGGGCCGCTCGGGCCACGGCTCCGCAAAGGCCCATGGTGATAGAGACCGGATCGCGCCCCTTTGCGGAGCACCATTTTTCCCGCTCCTGCCGCTGCGCGGCGGGCCGCTCGGGCCACGGCTCCGCATATACCCACGGTGATAGAGACCGGATCGCGCCCCCTTGCGGAGCCTCTAGCGGCTAGCTGGCGGCGACGAGGGCTCGGACTGGTTCGGCGACTTCGGCGTACTCGGCGTGTCTGCCGGTTACTTTCTTCGAGTAGACGAGCTCGTCGCCAACGACCACCTCGTAGACACCGCCAGTAGACGGGATCAGCGTGACGCTGCCGAGGTTGTGCTCGAATTCTCCGAGCAGTTGATCAACCATGCTCACGGCACGGTCTTTGTACCCTCAAGTGGCGCAGTATTCGATGCTGAGATTCATAGGGGGAAGATACCAGTCTCTAGTTCCCAGTCTCGCAGTTCCCAGAAAGAACCAGGGCCCCAGTTTCGAGTCGCGACTTGCGAGTCGCGAGTCAAAACAGCCTCTACTCTCGCTCCTTCCCTAGCATCCTGAGCTGTATGGCCTCGGTCACCGACACCTTCCCCTCCATCCCAAAGACGGCGGCACCGCCTCTCCCCGATGAACCGCGACGGAAGGGTCGCGGGTTCTTCAAGAAGGCGTTCCTCGTCGTGCTGGTGCTCGCCGTCCTCTCGATGTTCGGGGCCATCGCATACGTCAACAACACCGCGGGACGGATCACTCGCATCGCGTCCGAAGATCTGATCAGCCTGGCGACGATCGCTCCAATCCCGCCCGGTGGTGAACCGGAGCCGATCAACTTCCTCGTGATCGCTACCGACGACCGATCCAACCTCCCGGAAGACTGGGAGGACAATTTCGGCGACTTTGCCGGGCGTCGAACCGACGTGATCATGCTGGCCCACATAGTTCCCGGAGAGCGAATCCAGCTGCTCAGCCTCCCGAGGGATCTCATGGCCGACATCGAGGGGAACGGCACCAACCGGCTCAACGCCGCGTTCGTGTTCGGCGGCCCCGACCTACTCATCAAGACCGTGCAGCAGCAGACCGGTATACCGGTCCACCACTACATCGAGATCGACTTCGGCGGCTTCGGCCGCATCGTCGACTCGCTCGGTGGGGTGACCATCAACCTTCCGTACGCAACCAGAGACGCTAAGTCCGGGCTGAACGTTGAGGCCGGGAGCCAGAAGCTGGATGGAGAAATGGCCGTCGCCTACGCACGCTCCCGCCATACCGAGATCCTCAAGGATGGCAGGTGGCAATCTGGAAGCGGCGGTGACATTGCCAGGACCCAACGGCAGCAGGAGATCATGGTTCGGTTGTTCGACCAGATCACCTCGCCATCGAGCGCATTCAACCTACCGACATTCCTGCCGACACTGGCCGACAACATCACGGCCGACGAGTCGCTCGGCCTCGGGCTCATTGCCGAACTGGGCCGTTCCGGGTTGACGATGCGGTCGGGCGACATCGAACGGGCGACGCTTCCGGTGAAGCTCCACAGTGGTAGCGACGGTCGTTCGTATGTGATCCCTACCGACGAGGCCACAGCCGTCATCGCCGCGTTCCTCGCCGGCGACCCCTACCCGTAGCCCAGCGGGCCTGAGGCTCCGCCAAGCGGCGAGAGCGGGAAAAATAGTTCTCCGCAAATAGAGGGCGAGCCTGTCTTTGTCGGTGAGCCGTTGCGGAGCCGTGGCCCGAGCGGCCCGCCGCATCTATCGCTCTTAGTCCACCCAGTACGGTCGGGTCCGGTCGACCTCGACCTCCGCACCGTCGACGAACGTGCCAAGCACCCTTGTCTCCCGCAATTCGTCAGGCGTCACCTCGACCGGATTGCGGTCGATGACGATTAGGTCAGCAGGGGATCCGGTGGCGAGTGGCGCCGGTTCCTGCAAGGCGGTCGCCTGGGTAAAGAGCTCGAGCGCGGCCGCCGGCCCCAGACCCTCCTCGACAACGATTCCGGCGCGATCGATGGCCAATGCCATCCCGGCAAACGGGTTGGGGGATTCGACCGGACAGTCTGAGCCCCCGGCAAGGGTCGCGCCGGCTCGCTGTAACGAGCGGAGCGGATAGGTAAACGGAAGACGATCCGAACCGACGCGATCTTCGAGCCAGTCGACCTCGGAGCCGAGAAACGCAGGTTGCACCGAAGTCACGATCCCCATTCGTCCAATTCGCTCCACGTCCGCCGGGTGCAGCACCGAGGCATGCTCGAGCCTTAGCCTTCCGGGCGGGGCTCCCATTTGGATGATCGTCTCGAAGTGATTGAGAACGGTGGTGTTTGCCCGGTCTCCGATGGCGTGGATCGCCACCATGCCTCCCGCGTGGAGTGAGGCCTTGGCGAGTTCGAGATCATCCGGCGTCAACCGCAGCGTGCCGGTCTCACCAGGGGCATCAGGAAACGGGGCGTCCATCGCCGCGGTGTGACCGCCGAGGCTCCCGTCGGCGAAAATCTTGACTCCTGCCCAGCGCAACCGCGGTCCGGCGTGCTCGATGCGCAGCCGGGCCTCGTGAAGGTCGTCTATGGAGTGGGCGATGACGTAGACATGTAGGCGGATCGGCAGGTCGTCGGCGGCAGCGGCCAGCGTCTCGACCTCATCACCAAAGCTGGCCCAGGGCCCGCCTCCCAGACCGAGCATCGCTCCGATCGAGGTGAGGCCGATTCCTGCCAGCAGTGTCATGGCGTCGACCACATCCCGCGGCGCAGGTTTGAACCCAGCGTTGAGGTGAGGCGAAACTAGGTCGATGGCGGTCTCGCGCAGCACGCCTGTGGGGACGCCGTCGTCGCGGTCGATCACACCACCGGTTGGGTCGGCGGTGGTGGCATCGATGCCAGCCGCGACCAGAGCCGCCGTGTTGGCAATGGCCACATGGCCGCAATACCGGTGGACGAGAGTCGGTATAGCACCGGTGGCTCGATCGAGGTCCGCCCTCGTCGGTAAGCGCCGCTCGGCTACCGCGGTGTCATCGAACCGGGTGGCGATGAGGGCATCGCCCGGTGCAATCCGTGCCGCGGCGGTGCCGAGCACCTCCCTCATCTCAGCGAAATCGACGATGCCGCCGAGTGTTGTCCCGTTCAACGCTGCGGTGTACCCGACGGGATGGAAGTGCGAGTCCCGCAATCCGGGCAGGATGACGGCGTCTTCGTAGCGGTATTCGGCTTTGGCCTGTGCCCCGAGCTCCGAGCGTTCACCGACGGCGACGACGAGGTCATTGTCGATGAGGACCGAGTCGCCCAGCCGTCCGGCGGCCGTTTGGACCGCGGCGGCGCTGATCAGCGTGCTCATCGCAGGCGCTGTGGGACCAACGGGGCGACTCTGTCCGCCAACGGTCGATGTAGGACGTTGTTCGAAGCAAGCACCAACCGGGTGCCGGGGAGCGAGTCGGCACCGAAGGGATCGGTGACCCGTCCACCCGCCTCCCTTACGAGGAGGATCCCTGCAGCTTGGTCCCAAGGTGACACACCGAGTTCCCAATAGCCGTCAAAGCGCCCTGCGGCAACCCACGCCAGATCGAGAGCGGCCGACCCGAAGCGTCGGATCCCGTTCACTACCTCCAGGACCGATCCGACCACTGCGGCGTATTCTGCGGCGTAGTCGCCGTGGTCGTATGCGAAACCGGTGGCCACGATGGCTTGCTCGAGATGTTCGGTCGGGGAAACCTGGATCGCGGCACCATTGAGCTCCGCACCCGCACCGGCCTCAGCCGTAAAACATTCATCTCGTAGTGGATCCAAAACGACGCCGATCAGCGGTGTAGCACCGTCCCACAGAGCGACACTGACAGAGAGGTGTGGGATGCCATTGACGAAGTTCACGGTGCCATCGAGCGGATCGATGAACCAATGGCGGCCGCCGGACTCGATCCCCCCGCCCTCTTCGGCAACGATGCCGTCGTCACCACGCCCGGCTCGAATGACGTCGACTATCGCCTCTTCTGATGCCCGGTCAATTTTGGTGACGGGGTCAAATCGGCCCTTGTATTCAGCCTCGACGGTGCGGCCGAAGCTGTCGGCGACGATCGCCGCGCCTGCCCGCGCCGCGGCAACCGCGATTTCGAGATCGGTCATGAGTGACGAGGGTAGTTGTGAGTCCAGGAGCCCAGTTCCCAAACGGAAGCCACTTGCGACTTGCGACTTGCGACTTGCGACTCGGAGCTCAAATCCTCTCCCTCACTACGCTCTCCGCGCCATGGCTCCATACATTGCCGTCCTACTGAGTGCGCTGTTGCTGTGGGCCGCCTTTCCACCGCTCGATCTCGGTCCGCTGGCATTTGTCGCCCCGATCCCATTTTTCTGGGCCATTCGACGGGTCGAGCGCGGTCCCGATGCCGTTGCTCTCGGCTTTCTGTGGGGGAGCGTTTTCTTCGGCGGGTTGCTGTATTGGATCTCTGTGCTCGGGTTCATCGCCTGGTTCCCTCTCACCATCGCCCTCGGCGCCTACTTCGCTGCCTATGGCTTCATCGTGTGGTCCTTTCGTCTATGGCCGGCTTGGCGGTGGTGGCTGATCGCCATAGGAGCATGGGTCGGGATGGAGTTCATTCGCGCCCGGTTCCCCTTTGGCGGCTTCCCATGGGGGAACATCGGGTACGGCGCGGCCGGGTTTCCCCCATTGCTAGGAACCGTCCAATGGGTTGGGCCCGTGGGCTGGAGCATGCTGGCGATAGCGCTATCCGCCGGGGTGGTCCTGATGCTCGAGGACCGCGCCCATAACTGGCGTTTTGTCGTTGATCCCGCGGTGGTGATCCTGTTGCTCGCCATCGCCGGAAGCCTCTTCGCCCCAACCGCCGACGGGACACCGATGCGTGTGGCGATCGTCCAGGGAAACTCCCCGTGCCCGATGGTGCATTGCCAGAACGAGAATCTGCGCATCTACGAGTCGCATCTCCGGCTGACCGAGACGATCCCCGATGGAGGTGCCGACCTGGTGGTGTGGGCGGAGAACGCCACAGGGACGCCGTACGAGCCGGGGGGGAACGATGCCGTGCAGGGAGCGATCCTCGAGCAAGCATCGCGGATTGGTGCCTATTTCCTGGTGTCCGGTACGCGGATCGTCGAACCAGACTCGTTCGTGAACGTAAACGTCCTGTACTCGCCTGATGGGATCAAGCTGGGCGAGTATCACAAACGGCACCCCGTTCCGTACGGCGAATACGTGCCGCTTCGCGGCCTGCTGGGCTTCATTCCACAGCTGGACCAGGTGCCACGCGACATGATCTCTGGAACCGAGCCTGTCGTGTTCCAGGTTGGAGAGGATGGACTTGGCTCGGTGATCTCCTTTGAAGGTGCGTTTGCTCGCAGTATCCAGTCGATCGCTGCCAACGGCGCCCAGATGATGGTCGTCAGCACAAACGAGAGCTCGTTCGGCGAGACCGCCGCTTCCGACCAGCTGATCGACATGACCAGGGTCAACGCTGCTGCCATCGGGCAAGATCTGGTCCATGCCGCAATCACTGGTCGTTCGACGTTCATCACCGCTGACGGATCCGTTGCGGAGAAGAGCGGTCTCTATGAAGAGGCGGTGTTGATCGGAGACCTTGCAATGCGGTCGGCCGGACCTACGTTGTTCACTCGGTTCCCATACTGGCCTCTCGCCCTAGCTTTGATATTCGCTCTCATCGGCCTTTTCTGGCCCGGTGAGGGCGGTATCGAGGATTTGGTCGGACGCCGCCGGGCAGAACGCAAGGAGAACTAGCCGAGTCAGAGGCTCCCCAGAATGGGGCGCGGTCCACTCACCGGAAAAATTTGCAATGTCAAGGTAGTGGAAATAAAGTAGGGGTGCTTAACGATTTCGAACCCATTTTCGCGCGGCCCGGCCAAGCCAAGAGCCGCGTGCGGGTTTTACAATCCTTCCGGAGGTCCCCGATGTCCGACATCATGAAAGCCAGTCGCCCACAGGGGCGATCGCGCCGACCAAAGACCTACGCCACTGGGCGTGTCTGTTCAACCAAGTCTTGTAAGACGGTTCTGTCTCAGTACAACCGCGCGGACTCTTGCCATGTGCACAAGCCGGTCAAGTACCCGCGCCTGCGCGGCGTCCTCACTCAGAACTAGTACCGCGTACCAAGTATCTGCTAGGCACCCTCGTACGCGGCCAACGCATCATCCAGGATGTTGATGCCGGCATCCAGGTCGTCGATCGACACATTGAGCGGTGGGACGAACCGGATGATGTTTCCATCGGGCCCGCAGTTCAAGATCACCAGCCCATGGTCGACGGCGTAGGAGGCAATGGCTTGAAATGCCTTTGGATCCGGCGTCCGATCGGTGCCGACCAGCTCGACTCCGATCATCAACCCCAGGCCCCGCACCTCACCGACGGTGCCGTGGCGTTCCTGCAGGTCACCGAGCCGAGTGAAGGCGTGGTCCGAACGTTCCGCTACTCCGGGGATCACGTCCTTTAGGGCGTTCACCGTCGCCGCCGATGCTGCGCACGAGATCGGGTTCCCGCCAAAAGTCGTGCCATGCGAGCCGGGCTCCCACTTGGCGAGTAGCGCCTGTGACGCCCCGACCGCCGACAGCGGCAGGCCGTTGGCGATCGCCTTGCCCATGACCAGCACGTCGGGGCGGATGTCGTACACCTGGCTGGTGAACCAGTCACCGGTACGGCCGAAACCGGTCTGCACCTCGTCGAGGATGAGCAAGATCCCGTGCTCGTCTGCGATGTCACGGATAGCGCCGAGAAACTCGCGACTGGCCGGGTAGTAACCCCCCTCGCCCTGGACCGGCTCGATCAGGAATGCTGCCACCTCCTCGGGCGTGATCACATGCTTGAAGGTGAGGCGCAACTCGTTCAGGGCATAAGCGTTGGCCTGCTCTTGTGACATGCCCCAGCGGTAGGGATGGGGATACGGCGTAACGAACACCGAAGGCAGGACGGGGTGATACCCCTGGCGATACTTCACCCGCGACGTCGTATAGGAAACCGAGCCCATGGTACGGCCGTGGAAACCCCCTCGGAAGACGATGACGCCCTGGCGGCTCGTCGTCTTCTTGGCGAGCTTGACGGCCGCCTCGACGGACTCGGCTCCCGAGTTCATGAACAGCACCTTCTCGATGCCGTCGGGCGCGACCTCGAGGATGTTCTCCCCCGCGGTGACCAGCGAGTCGTACAGGAACGCGCCCCCGGCGTGCCATAGCTTGCTGAGTTGGTCCTTCGCCGCGGCCTCTACGGTTGGCGGGCGATGGCCGAGGTTGTTGACGGCGATGCCACAGGCGAAATCGAGATAGCGCGTGCCGTCGACGTCGGTGATCCAGGTTCCCTGGCCGTCGACTATTTCGATCTCATGCTCGAATGAGATGACGGGGGCGATGGTGTTGTGTAAACGGGTTGCAAGGTCGATCACGGGAAGGCCTCCTTCGTAAATGCTCTGGACGAGGTCGCTGCCGCCGCTACGGAGCGGCGAAGAGGTTCCTACGAGCGTCTCGAGGGGTCCCTGTCATGGCCTTATGGTATCAGCGAGCAAACAGCTCGGTCGACCGGGGCGATCTGGCTCACTTCCCGTGGAACTTAGGGTCTCGCTTCTCGACGAACGCCGCCAGCGCCTCTTGGATGTCGTTGGAATGCAAGAAGGCGGCATTCCATAGTGCCACATAGTCCAGCGCCTCGTCGATCGTGCGGCCATCACCAGCTCTGAGCACCGCTTTCGTGCCCTGCACCGCAAGCGGGGAGTTGGCGGCGATCAGCTCAGCCGTTTCCATCGCCGCCTCGAGCGTGGCTTCGGCATCGGGCAGAACCCTGCCTATCAGGCCGAGTGATGCCGCCTCACCGGCGTCGAAATCCCTGCCGGTAAACGCAAGCTCTGCCACGCTCCCCGGGTCGATGATGCGTGGCAGCCGTTGCAGGGTCCCCAGGTCGGCGACCAGGGCAAGGCGGGTCTCACGGATGGAGAACGTCGAGCCCACCGCTGCATACCTGATGTCACACGCCGTGATGAGATCGACACCCGCTCCGATGCAGTAGCCGTGGATGGCAGCGATCACCGGCTTCGGGCACTCGGCGACCGAGGACACCGTGTGCTGCATGGTTTTGATCATTTTGCGAGTCGCCACCCGATGCGCCGCAGGCGAGGGCGGGTCGGCAGCGTCGGAGTCGAGGGTCCCTGCGGATAGCGCCATAGCGAACGCCTCCAGGTCCAGGCCGATGGTGAAAACCCGACCCTTGGCGGCGACGACGATGGCCCGAATATCTTCGTCTGCGCCAAGCTCCTCGATCGTTGCAGGAAACTCGGTCCAGAACTGCGGGGCGAGGGCATTGAGCTTTCGAGCACGATCCAGCCAGACGATGGCAACCTGGCCACGACGTTCGGTGGTGATGGGTGAATCCATGATTGGAGCGTAGAGGCGGTCGTCGTCAGCCGAAGCGCTCCAGACCGATGGCGAGCGAATCCGGCGTGTCGACGCTGAACCAGGAGCGACCGTCTTCGCCCCACGACCCCCACTCGTCCCGTTCGACCAGGGTGATCGCCAGTCGGTCGAGGATGGCCAGGATGGAGAGGTCGCCATCATCGAGGGCCCCTCGCACGACCGGGAGGCACGGCTTGCGGTACACGGCGCACGTCACCTGCTCCCACCCGCCGTCGACCGGCACCACGGCGTCGCCGCCGGTCTGGTGCAACCGACGCAGCGTGTCGGCACGAACGAACGGTTGGTCAACGGCGACCAGGATCACGTCGCGCCCTTCAGCGTGGACGAGCGCAGCCTCCAGGCCGGCGAGTGGCCCCAACCTGCCGGCGCGGAGATCGGGTATGCCGTCGAGTGCGTCGGAAGATGCTCTGCCAACGACCACGACGTCGCCAACGGATTGTCCGACGGCTGTCACCCGCTGCAGCATCGGCAACCCATCCGCGTCGACGAGAGCCTTGTCACGACCCATGCGAGAGCTGCTCCCGCCGGCAAGCACGGCGACCAGCGGCTTCATCCCACGGACGGTAGCGGGAGCCGGATCCGTTACCGGTTCGGTCCAAAGGATGAACCTGCGACACGCCGGCATCGGCCAAGGGGAAAAATCTTGTTGCTCGGCGAGTCTCCCGCCGGAGAGTCGAGGCCGGAGACGCTCTACACCGGCCTAACCTCGCAGCGCCATAGACGACGCCTAGAGTTTGGGACGATGGACAACCAGCTGCTCCGCAACATCGCATTGGGAATCGGTGGGCTCATCGTGATCCTGCTGATCGTGTTGCTGTTCGTGTTGTTCCTGGACGACGACGGCGGCGATGCGGCGGCGGCGACGACCACCACAACCTCAGCCGAGACCACGACCAGGGCAGTGGAGACCACAACAACGGCGGCGGAAACGACCACTACGGCTGTTGAAACCACGACGACGGGAGCCGAGACCACCACCACCGTCGCCGAGACCACTACGACCACGTTGGCCCTGGACCCGCTGATACTCGCCGACGACGGGATTGGTGGTGTCGGCTTCGGTGCCACACCGGAAGTGGCCATCGCCTATGCCACCGCGGTCCTGGGACCTCCCGACTTGGACACCGGGTGGATCGACGGGCTCACCAGCCGTTACGGGGTGTGTCCGGAGCCACAGGTGCGTGGTGTCGAGTGGGGCACGAGCGCCGGCGGATTCGGCGCGGCGTTCACCCTGCTGTTCACCAACGGTGCCACAACCCACGCTGCCCCCGGCACCGAGCACTTCTTCGGGTACTACTACTTCGGTGGAACCCCTGCTTTGGCCACCGTCGAGGGGATCAGCTACGGGTCGACCAATCTGGAGCTACAGACTGAGATTCCGTCGGTTGTGGTCGATGAAGACCCCTTCGATCCATCGGCCGGGTATTGGTTGTCCAACGTCGATCCCACCAACCAGGACCTGCTGTCCGGGTCCAGCACCAGCGTTGACCCCACCGGTACGCTGACCTCGGTCAACGGCGGCAGCACCTGCGGCGAGTAGCGGTACGCCAACCCTCATCGAGCGCGTGCGTTGACCACGAACTCGTTTCGGTGGCGGCTCATCACCGGTTGACCTAGTCGCCAGGTTGACTTGCGACTCGTGACTCATTTGATCTCTACCTCGCCATCGCCCTCGACGATGCGGCCGATGACCGAGACCCCGTGCTCGTGCGACTTGAAGCCCTTCGTGATCCGGTCGACGTCCTCCTCGGCGGCGATAGCTACAAAACCGATCCCCATGTTGAACGTCCGAAACATCTCCTCGTCCTCGATTGAACCAAGGTCTTTGAGGACGGCGAACACGTCTGGGACCTTCCAGCGGCTTCGCTCGATGACCGCACTCGTGCCGTCGGGGAGGATGCGACCGACATTGTTGGGCAGGCCGCCCCCTGTGATGTGGGCGAACGCGTGGGGCTCGGCCCGTGCCAGGGCGTTGCTAGCAGCGGGCGCGTAGATGACCGATGGCGCCAGCAACACCTCCGCCCCGGGCCGGTCGGTGCCGGGGAAGGTCGCATCGAGGTCGAGCTGGTCGACGATGAGGGCGCGAACCAGCGAGAACCCGTTGGCACGGAGGTTGGGGCTGTGCACCCCGATGATCACATCGCCCACGGTGATTGCCGTGGTGTCGATTTCGTCGCCGAGGTCGACGATTCCGAGCGCGGTCCCAGCGACGTCGAAGCGGTCCCCCTCCAATATCCCTGGATGCTCGGCAGTCTCGCCTCCGAGCAGCGCCACGTCGGAGTCATCGCAAGCATCGGCGATCGACTCGACGATTGCCTCCACCCTGTCGAGATCGAGGAAGCCGATGGCGATGTAATCTTGAAGCGCAATCGGGGTGGCCCCGGCTGCGGCTAGGTCGTCGCCGACCATGGCGAGCAGGTCGTAGCCGAGGCCCTCGACCAGGCCGGTGATGCGTGCCAGCTCGGCCTTGGTGCCGACGCCGTCGGTCGCCATCATCAGCACCGGCTTCTCGTACCCGGGCGGGACGCGGATCCCCGCGGCAAAGCCACCGAAACCGCCGATAACGTCGTCGGTCCACGTTGCCGTAACCCGCCAGCCGATCCGTTCGACCAGCTCTTGTGCTTTGTCGAGGTTCACGCCGGCGTCACGATACGTCGTCATCAGGCGCGTTCCAGCACCAATTTGACATCTGCAAGCGGAACCTCGGTCGGATACGAACCAGAGAGACAGGCGGTACAGAAGCCGGCACCGTCGACCCCGGTCGCTTCGAGGAGCCGACCGAGCTCTAGGTAGGCGAGGCTGTCGACGTCGAGGTAGGCCGCGATTTCATCGACGTCTCGGCCCGCGGCCAGCAGGGTCGACCGGTCGCCGGTGTCCATGCCATAGAAACACGGCCATCGATATGGAGGAGATGAGATACGGAGATGCACCTCGGTGGCGCCCGCCTCCCGAACGAGATGGATGAGCTGTCGGGTCGTGGAGCCGCGGATGATCGAGTCGTCGACGAGGATCACTCTCTTGCCCTCGAGCTCGGCCGGCATCGCATTGAGCTTGAGTCGGACCCCGCGGTCGCGGAGCGCTTGTCCAGGCTGGATGAACGTTCGCCCAACGTAGCGGTTCTTGACCAGGCCGTCCGTGTAGCGGATGCCGGCGGCCTCGGCGAAACCCTGTGCTGCCGGGATCCCGGATTCTGGTACCGGCACCACCACATCCGCCTCCACCGGCGCCTGCTCGGCGAGAGTGGCTCCCATCCGGCGCCTTGCGCGGTGGATGTTCTGTCCCCGCAGCATCGAATCGGGTCGAGCGAAGTAGACAAACTCGAACAGGCACAGCTGTTCCTGGGCGGCCTGAAACGGGTGAACGCTGGTGACCCCGTCATCGTCGATGATCACCATTTCGCCTGGCTCGAGTTCTCGCACGAAGCGAGCACCGACGAGGTCGAGGGCTGCCGTCTCGGAGGCCAGTACCCACCCGTCGTCCGTGGTGCCGAGGCAGAGCGGCCGGAACCCGTGTGGATCACGGACCCCCACCAGGTGGTTCCTGTCCAGGATCGTCAGCGAGTACGCGCCCTCGAACCCGGGGAGCACGAAGGCGAGAGCGGTCCCGAGATCCTCCCCATGATCGTCCATCCGCTCGGCGATGAGGGCCGTCATCAACTCCGAGTCTGTGGTAGCGGATCCGTTCTGAACCAGGGCGGCCAAGGTTGTGGTGTTGGTGAGGTTCCCGTTGTGCGCCAGGGCGATGCCGTTGTCGCCGATCTGGCGATACACCGGCTGCGAGTTCTCCCATACGCTCGACCCCGTCGTCGAGTACCTGGTGTGACCTATGGCGATTCCACCGGAGAGCGCCGCCAGTGTGGTTTCGTTGAACACCTGGGCGACCAGCCCCATGTCCTTGTAAACGGTGAGCGT
>CAXMPL010000331.1:0-2677 GCA_964195125.1 uncultured Kiloniellales bacterium
ACAGCAGGCGTGGAAAAAGCGTTGAACCGCCACCCCAACGTGGACCGAGCTGCCGTGATCGGCGGGCCCGACTCCAGGACCGGTGAGGCAGTGAAGGCGTTCATCGTTCTCACCGAAGACGGCTCGGCAGAGCAGGTCCTCCGCTGGCTGAGGGACCCAACGACCGGCATGACGGGATACCGCGTACCCAAGTACATCGAGTTCCGGCGGTCGCTGCCCGTCGACTGAGGACCCGCAAGAGCCGCAATGCTTCAGACCAACAAGCAGACCGAGAAAGAACGGCAATGATGCTGCACCAAACCGCACTTGGCCATGCGCGAATGGACGAATTCATCAAGAGTGCCCGGGGCGCTCTAGTGAACGGTGCCTGCTGACGACGTCGGGCGACCGCCCTCGACGAGTCGCCTGCACCACGGACGATGGGCTAAGCCCGCTCCCGCCAACGGTCGAGCAAGATGAGCGCCATCATTGAGGCGCGTGGCCTGGTCGACAAGTATGGCGATGTGGTCGCTTTGGACAGCCTGGACCCGACCGGCCGGTGTGAACCACCACTGGTCTCGTGCCCTTGCTCACCTCCCTCGGGCTGAAAACCCGCTTGTTGATCTGGGCCAGCCATCTCGGGTAGGGCATATCTGGCTTCCGGGCTCTCGTGGCACCTGGCCTGACAATAGGCAACGCCTCACTGAGCCTGTCTCCAAAGGGTCACTCATCTACCAGCGGAATGACCTCGAGTACGGCAGTCGTCGAATCTCGAAGAGTCGTGTCGGACTTGGGCATCGACGAGACCACGAAGGTCAGTTGCGCTCGATCCGAATGGGAGCGCTTCGCTCGACCATCCCTTAACGGGTGCGGATCTCATAGGTCACGGCTGCCAAGTCGCGGACAGAACGTTCGGTTTACGACCACTCTTCGACATGATCGTTTTGGTACCCGAAGTGTGATCGGCGTGTAGACCGCATAGCCGCGACGCGGGCTGGCACCTTTCTTGGCTTGAGGCATTGGACTAGGACGACCGTCAGACAGAGAGCTCGATGACCACCCGGCCGCGGCCGTGGCCCTCCTCCAGGCGCTCGATCGCGTCCGGCGCTTCGCTCAGCGGATAGGTCGCCGTGACGATCGGGGTGAGCTTGCCGGCCTCGATGAAGTCCTTGAGCGCGAGCAGGTCCTCCTGGCTCCCCCCCGTTTGGATCAACGCCACCAGCCTCTGGTCGACGAACAGCGACCACACCGCCGCACGGAGCCAGCGACTCAGCGACATGAACCAACTCTGCTCCGACGTCGGGATGCCCGACTGTCCCACCATGACGAGCGTGCCATCGGGGCGTAGCGCTCGCCGCAGATCGGACAAGGAGTGATTGCCGGCCATGTCCAGGATCAGGTCGTAGCGCGGACCACCTCGAGTGAAGTCCTCCTTGGTGTAGTCGATGGCGTGGTCGGCGCCGAGCGAACGCACCAGATCAAGGTTCTTCGTGCTGCAGACACCGGTCACATCTGCGCCAAGCGCCTTGGCGAGCTGGACGGCGAAGGTGCCGACCCCACCCGAGGCGCCCACGACGAGCACATGCTGCCCTGATCCGACCTGCCCATTGTGCAGGGCCTGCAATGCGGTGAACCCAGCCATGGCGATCGTAGCTGCACCCGCAAACGACACGTTCGTCGGTTTCACCGCCAGCGCATCCTCGGTCACGGATACGTACTCGGCGAGGGCTCCCTTCGACCAGCCGAACACCGCAGCACCGGGTCGGAACCGAATCACGTCCTTGCCGACCGCCTCTACCTCACCGGCGAAGTCCAGACCCGCGACGTGGACCTTCGGCTTGCGGAACCGAGCAGTCATCCGACCGATCGATTGCACGATGGCTGGCAGGTCCCAGCCATACATCTTCGCCGACGCCGCCCGGACCCGCACCAGCACCTCGTCATCCCCGACGATCGGCATGTCAATATCCTCGATATGCACCACTCCCTCGGCTGACACATACCTGTCTTGGGCGAGTGCCTTCATCGGTTCCTCCTCAGCAGCTGCCACTACAACTTACGCCTCTGCCGGCGCCACGCGGTAGGCCCAACGGGCCTTCCGCGGCCATGTGGGCAGTATCGAACGGTGGTGCTTTCAGTGACCGATGTCGTGGTCGCCGGCCTCGATGAGCCCGCTCTCATAGGCGAAGACCACAGCTTGGGCCCGGTCGCGCAAGCCCAGTTTGGTGAGAATGCTCGACACGTGCGATTTCACGGTGGCGGCTCCGATAAAGAGCTCCTCAGAGATCTCGGCGTTGCTCGACCCACGGGCGATCGCAGCCAGCACCTCGCGTTCCCGGTCGGTGAGCCGTTCCAGGCGGCCCGACACCGCGGTATCGACGGCGAGGCGCTCGGCGAACTGGTCGATGAGTCGCCTCGTGATCGCCGGAGAGAGCAATGCCCCTCCTTCGGCCACGGTACGGACGGCGGTGACGAGCTCCTCGGGTGGGATGTCCTTGAGCACGAACCCGCTGGCACCTGCGCGCAGTGCCTTGTATACGTACTCGTCGGGGTCGAACGTCGTCACGATCAACACACGCACCGGCCAGTCGGCTTCCTCAACGATCCGGGAGGTCGCCTCGAGGCCATCCATCTCCGGCATTCGGATATCCATGAGGATCACATCCGGGCGATGGGCCCGCGCCGCCTCGATCGCCTC
>CAXMPL010000332.1:0-10214 GCA_964195125.1 uncultured Kiloniellales bacterium
TCACACGTCTTTGAGGAACTGTTCGATCTCGTCGACGAGCTCCGGCACTCGTTGTGGGTCGAGGTCGTTGTCTGCCGTCTGTGAGGCGAGCTCTTCGATGTATTCGGCCAGATCGGATGATGACGAAACGGCATCGTCCACGCGGGACACGAACTCAGCCTCCATCGACCGTAGTTCCTTGTCGTCTCCCTCAAACCCAGCGATCCTGCCCGCTGCCCGCAACAGGGCGCGCATTGCCATCGGATTCGGACTGGCCGCCAGATAGTGCGGGGTCGCTGCCCAGATGCTCATTGCGGGAAGGCCTACCTCACGGCACGCTTCTGCGAGCACACTCACGATTCCGGTGGCGCCGTGGTAGTCCGAGGCGACGAGTCCAGAGGTGTCGAGCATGGCGGCGTCGGTAGCGACCCCGCCAAGTGGGACAGGATGGCTGTGAGTCACCGGCCCGATGTAGGCACCGAGGACCAACACAGATTCGACATCGGCGTCTGTCAACACCTGGGTGAGCGTCCTGGCGAATGTCTTCCACCGCAGTGTCGGCTCGTCGCCGATCACCATGATGAGGTCGCGTTCGTGTTCGGGGCGCTCCGCGGCAAAGAACCTCAGCTCCGGCCACGTCATCGCGTCGACCCGACCATTGACGATTGACACGATCGGGCGGTGTTCCTGGAAGTCGTAGAAATCCTCAGGCTCGAGTGCGGCGAAAGGCTCATTTATGTCGAGGCGGTCAAGCAGGTGGCGAACTGCCCCCGAAGCGGCGTTGCAGGCGTCGCTCCAGCCTTCGAACGCAACGATCGCGGTCGGTTTGCGCAGGGCCGGGTTGGCGTAGCGTCGTATGGCGTCCACGTGTCGAAGGCTACCCACGTCAAGTTGTAGCGCGGAGAAGTTTGCCGTTCCGAGGAGCGAGTTGCCAGTTTTGAGGCCGAGTTGCCAGTTCTGAGCCCCGAGTTGTCAGTTACGAGTTGCCAGTTACCAGTTCCAAGGCCCGAGTTGTCAGAGACCCGAGTTGCCAGTTCCCAGTTGTCAGCTACCAATCCCGGTAACTGGGAGCGAGCGCAGCGAGTGCTCTGGTAACTCCTCATTGTTCTACCTGTACCGCCTCAGCCGCAGCGAATTCACCACCACCGACACCGAGGAGAACGCCATAGCGGCGGCAGCGATCATCGGGTTGAGGACGCCGAAAGCGGCTAGGGGAATCGCGGCGACGTTGTATCCAAACGCCCAGAAGAGGTTTTGTCGGATGGTCCTGAATGTGGCCCTGGCGAGACCGAGTCCCGTCACCGCCAGACCCGGGTCGCCCGACATCAATACCACGTCGGCGGCCTCGATAGCGACGTCGGTGCCTGAGCCTACGGCCATGCCGAGGTCGGCTTTGGTCAGGGCGGGGGCGTCGTTGATACCGTCGCCAACAAAACCAACCGAGCGACCCTCGGACTGAACACGAGCTACTTCAGCCGCCTTGTCCGCTGGGAGTACCTCGGCCACCACGGAATGGATGCCCACGGCAAAGGCGATGGTCTCAGCAGTCCGTTGATTATCGCCGGTGAGCATGGCGACGTCGACCGCCATCGCCTGCAAGGCTCGAACCGCATCGGCGGCGGTATCCCGGATTGAGTCGGCGACGCCAAGGGTGCCGCGAACCTCTCCGTCCCATCCGGCGAGGAACGCGGTGTTTCCCTTGCTCTCGATTCGCTCCATGGAAGCGACGAACCGTTCCGGGATGTGCAGTCCTCGATCTGCCACCAGCTTTGGCTTGCCGACGATCACCCTTGTCCCGTCAACGGTTCCGACAACGCCAAGGCCACGCAGCGCCGAGAAGTCGCTCGGAGTGACCAGAACGACCTCTCGCTCTTCGGCACCGAGGGCTACCGCCTTGCCGATTGGATGTTCCGACGCTGCCTCCACCGATCCCACGAGCAGCAGAAAACGATCCTCCGGCTCGTCGGTGTCGATATCGGTGAGGGTCATCGCTCCTCGCGTCAGGGTGCCGGTCTTGTCGAAGATGACGGTGTCGACGACCTTCGCCTGTTCGAAGACCTGAGCGTTCTTGAACAGCACACCAAGTTCGGCGCCGCGAGCCGAGCCGACCATGATCGCAGTGGGGGTGGCCAGACCCATGGCGCACGGACAGGCGATGATCAGGACGGCCACCGCCGAGCGCAGCGCCACTGCTATGTCGCCGGTCGCGACCAGCCACCCGGCCAGCGTCAGTAGGGCGATGCCGAGAACGATCGGGACGAATACCGAGCTGACCCGGTCGGCGAGCCGCTGGACCGGGGCCTTCGAAGCCTGTGCATCCTCAACGAGCTTGACGATCTGGGCAAGAGCGGTCTCGGCGCCGAGCTTGGTCACCTCGACCTCGATGCGACCCTGCTGGTTGATGGTTGCGCCGAACACCTGATCTCCGAGGGTTTTGTCGACCGGATGCGATTCGCCGGTGAGCATGGACTCATCGATCGAGGTGGCGCCGGCGCCGATGGTGCCGTCGGTCGGGATCTTCTCCCCGGGAAGCACCACGACGACGTCTCCGAGATGCAGGTCCTCGACCGGGATCATGGTCTCGGACCCATCGCGCACGACCCTGGCTTCCTTGGCGCCAAGCTCGAGCAGTTTGGTGATGGCGCTCGAGGCCTTGCCCTTTGCTCTCGCCTCGAAGTAACGGCCGAGCAGGATCAACGTGATGATCATTCCTGCGGTCTCGAAGTAGACCGGGAAACCGGTGAACATCGCCCACATCGAATACACCCACGCGGCGAGGGTTCCAACCGTCACCAGGGTGTCCATCCCCAGGCTGCCGGAGGTGACCTGCTTCCAAGTCGCCTTGTGGAACTGCCAGCCGAATCCGAACACCACGATCGTGGCCAGGGCGGCCTGAATCAGGTGTGACCAGAGCTCGTCGGGCCCCAGCATCGACAGCAGCAGCAGCGGCGTCGTCAACAGCGCAGCCCCGATTACGTTCCGCTTCTGGAAGGCCACCTCCTCTTCGTACCGTTCATCCAATGAGGGGCGATCCTCGCCTTCGGCGAGGGGGGTGATCTCATAGCCGATCTTGTCGATCGAGGCTTGCAGCAGTGCCAGGTCAACGAGGTCGGGATCGACGACGGCCCTTGCCTGCTGTCCGGCAAAGTTGACGACCGCCTCTTCAACACCCTCCTGTCTACCGAGGACGCGCTCGATCCTCACCGCACACGACGCACAGGTCATGCCTTGCACGTCGAAATCGATGGTGTCGCTTTTTGTCACTCGGCCCTACCTGCTCCTTGGTACTTGTTACTGGCTCGAAACCTCGTAGCCGACTTCCTCGATGGCGGCGACTATCGCCGTGAACGTGCCATCGGAACCGTCGTAATCGAGGTCGAGGGTGCTGGCGTCGATATCGACCTCTGCGCGTTCCACGCCGGACACGGCGCCAACGGCGTCCTCGATCGAGACCTTGCAATGGCCGCAGTGAATCTCGGGGACGGACAGTGTTCTGTTGGTCATGTGGTATCTCCTGTGGGACCGGTAACGATCGGCGTGTACCGAAGAGTCTCCATCAACTCGTCCACGATCTCGCCGGAGCGGCCTTCCTCGACGGCATGCAGGACGCATGTTTCGACGTGGTTCTGCATCAGAACCCGGTTCACCTTCTCTAAGGATCCCTGCAGCGCAGAGACCTGTTTCATGATGTCCGGGCAATACCGCTCGTCCTCGACCATGGCGATCACCCCGTCGAGGTGGCCACGCACGGTCTTCAGTCGGTTCAGCGCCGACTGCTTGTGTTCGGCCTTCATCTCCTGGGCGTGTCTGTGCTCCATCTGCATGACCTCAGTATACCATCCCACCCGGGGTGGGGTGGGGGTAATGCAAACCAGGGCTGACAACCCCGTATACGCCGGTGTGAGCCCTGGGTATGACCCTATTTGAGGAGCAGGGTCCCGATCCTCCTCGACGTGATCATGGCGCCGATGGCTCCCATGATTACCAGGAAGGCGACGTTGATGAGCATGGTCCAATCGAGGATGCCGAGAGTGAGGCCGCGCACCAACCGCACTCCGTGGAAGAGAGGGGAGAACCAGGTGAGAACCTGGATGGCCGGGGGATAGACGTCGATCGGGTAAAAGGTCGCCGAGAACAGGAACAGCGGCAAGGTGACCAGCGCTACCAGATCGAGGTCCTGCCAAGTGCGCATGTACGTGGCGGCTGCGGTTCCTACCGAAGCGAAGGAAAACCCGATCAGGACGGCTGCCGGGAGGGCGAGCACCCCCCACCACGAATCGATGAGGCCCATCACCGTCATGACGATGAGGAACGCCAGCGAGTAGGTAGCGCCTCGGATCAGCGACCAGGCGATCTCACCTGACGCTACATCGACCGGCTGCATCGGCGTGGCAAGGATCCCGTCGTAGGTCTTGCCATACTTCAGCTTGAAGAACATGTTCGTCGACTCGAAGATCGCCCCGTTCATGGCCGAGGAAGCGAGCATGGCGGGGGCGACGAAAGCGGCATACGACACCGCCGACCCGTCCGGCGCGACTACGTCACCAACCAGTTGCCCGATGCCGACCCCGATAGCGAACAAATAGAAGATCGGCTCGAAGAATCCTGATGCGACCACGGGCCAATAGGTTTTGGTCGACATGTAGTTCCGTTCGACGAGGTAACGGCCTCGCCAACGGGCCGAGATCGGCGGAACAACGCGGGTGACGAGGGTCTCGGAGGTCATGGCAGCAGTTGCTCCCGGAACGGCTTCAGCGCAAGAAACATCCCGCCCACGGTCAGCGCGACCAGGTAGGTCACGCTGACCCATGGATCAACCACCGTCGGGATTCCGAGCATCACCGCTCGACACAGCTGCACGCCGTGGAACAACGGGGTGATAAGGGCGATGGGCTGCATCCAACCAGGGAGCTGGGTGATGGGGAAGAAGGCGCCGGAGAACAGGAACATCGGGATGACGACGAAACGAAAGAACGTGGGCAGGGCAGCATCGCTGTTGGTCCTGGTGGTGAACGCCGTGGTGATGGCGCCCATCGACACACCGACGAGGAGGGCAGGAAGGGTCGCGGCAAGCGACTGCCACAGAGGCGCGACCCTGAACATTACGACGACGAAGGCAAACACAACCGACACCATCAGGACCCTCGCCCCGATCCACACCATGTGTCCGTTCACCAGGGCAGGGATACCGATCGGGGTGGCGAGCTTGGCGTGATACGTCCTTGTCCATTTGACGCCCGCCCTCACCTTCCACGCCCCCTCGCCGGCACCGGCTTGCATGGCAGTGGCGGCGAGCAATCCAGGGGCGAGGAAGTTCAGGTAGCTTGCGCCTTCTAGGCCCGTGGGCAGATTGGCGTCGACGAGGGTGCCGAGCCCGACTCCCATCGCGAGTAGGTAGAGGATGGGGTTGAAGAACGAGGAGAAGATTGAACCCCGCCACACCCGGCGATATACCCTCGCCTCGGATTCGGCGACCCGAAGCGCCAGTGGTAAAGCCATCAGTCCTCCCGAGTCCTGCCGGTGAGGCACAACGGCGAGCGAACTGCGAGGCGCTCGGCAAGCATGGTCATCTGTCCTGTCGGCATCAGTCCTCCAGGGTGCGACCAGTCAGTTTGAGAAACACATCCTCGAGTGTGGAGCGGCGGACGAGCACGGTTTCCGGATCGAGGCCCTCTACGTGAGTCTTCTCCACCGTTGCGTCTGCGTCATCGGTATAGAGCAAGGCCCGATCCGCCAGCACCTCGACCCGGGGCGCCAGTCCGTCGAGGCGATCGGCGATCTCCTCGAGGACGCCGACCGGGAAGCGCAGCTCGACGACCTCGGGCCGGCTGTGTTGCTCGATGAGCAAACGCGGCGAGCCCTCACCGACGATCTTGCCCTTGTCCATGATGACCAGCCGATCGCAGAGTTGTTCGGCTTCGTCCATGTAGTGGGTGGTGATGAGCAGGGTGACCCCTTGCTGCTTGAGGCGGTAGAGGCGGTCCCACAGCACGTGGCGGGCCTGTGGATCCAGACCGGTGGTGGGCTCGTCGAGGATCAGCATCTCCGGCTCGTTGATCAAACCCCTGGCGATGGTGAGACGCCGCTTCATGCCCCCGGACAGTGCCTCCACCTTGGCGTCTGCCTTTTCGGTGAGCTGAGCGAAGTCGAGGAGCTCCTTGATGCGTTCCTCGATCAGCGGCTTTTTGAGCCCGAAGTAGCGCCCGTACATGAAGAGGTTCTCGGTAACGGTGAGTTCCTGATCCAGGTTGTCCTCCTGAGGAACCACGCCGAGCTTGGACCGCAGCTCCGGGCCCTCGGTTCTCGGGTCGAGGCCCAGCACGGAGAGTTCCCCTGCGGTGATCGGGCTGACAGCCCCGATCATCCGCATCGCGCTGGTCTTTCCTGCGCCGTTCGGACCAAGGAATCCGAACGACTCACCGGGGTCGACGTGAAAGTCGATCCCGTCGACGGCGATGGTGCCGTTGAAGTGTTTGGTGAGTCCGGTGGCGATGATCAACGGAGCAGGCATGAACGACAGAGGCTACAGGGCACGATGCCGGGACCAGCTGCCCTAGCCTCCCAGCGATGGAGGTCCACGACCACATTGTCTACACAATCGGCAACACACCGATGGTGCGGCTCGGCCGCATCCATTCGGACGGCAACCTCGTCGCCAAGCTGGAGTATCTGAACCCTGGCGGCTCGTCGAAGGACCGGATCGCGGCAGCGATGATCGAGCGGGCGGAGCGCAAGGGGTGGCTGAAGCCAGGCGGGACGATCATCGAACCTACCTCGGGGAACACCGGCGTCGCCCTGGCGATGGCGGCTTCGCTCAGGGGGTACAAGCTGATCGCGGTGATTGGCGACAAACAGTCGGTGGATAAAGTGGACCTGCTGCGCGCCTACGGAGCCGAGGTGGTCGTGTGCCCTTCGGACGTGCCGCCGGACGATCCCCGTTCATACTATTCGGTGTCCCGCCGCCTCTTCGCTGAGGTGCCGGGCGCCTACATCCCCGACCAGTATTCGAACCCGGCAAACCCGCAGGCGCAGTACGACACCACCGGCCCCGAGATCTGGCGCCAGACCGACGGTGGGGTGGGGGTGTTCGCTTGCGGCATCGGCACCGGAGGTACGATCAGCGGCGTCGGCCGTTATCTGAAGGAGCAGAATCCCGAGGTGACGGTTGTCGGCATCGACCCTGAGGGGTCGATCTACACCGCTGCATCCGATGACGAGGTGACCGGCTACCTCACCGAGGGCGTCGGTGAGGACTTTTGGCCGGAGAGCTTCGATCCGAACATCGTCGACCTTTACGAGACGGTCTCCGACGACGCGGCGTTTGCCATGACCCGCCGCCTCGTCGACGAGGAGGCGGTATTGGTCGGTGGCTCGGGCGGGATGGCCGTGGTCGGAGCCCTCCGGGTGGCCGAGGAGCGGCCAGATGACCTCGTCGTGGTGCTGCTCCCCGACTCGGGCAGGAACTACCTGACCAAGATCTTCAACGACGACTGGATGCGAGAAAAGGGGTTTTTATAAGTCGCGAGTCGCAAGTCGCAAGCCCGACGTCCTGACTCTTGACTTCTGACTCCCGACTCCCGACTCGTGACTCTCATGCCCTCTCGAGGGCCTGGGACAAGTCTTCTATCAGGTCAATGGCATCTTCGAGGCCGACCGATAGCCGGACCATGCTGTCGGTGATGCCGACCCTGGCTCGCTCCGCTTCGCCTACATCGGCATGGGTCATCGTGACCGGGTGGGTCACAAGCGATTCGACGGAGCCGAGGTTCTCGGCAAGGGCCCACAGGTCCAGCATGTCCATCAGCCGCTTTCCGGCCGCAACTCCGCCCACCACCTCGAACCAGATCATGGCGCCGAAGCCGGAGGCCTGGCGTGTGGCGAGATCATGCTGCGGAAAGGACTCCAGCCCCGGATATTGCACCACGGTGACCTTGGGATGGGCCTCGAGGAACCGGGCGATCTGGAGGGCGTTGTCAGACTGGCGGTCCATCCGCTCCGATAGCGTCTTTACGCCTTGAAGCGTCAGCCAGGCGACCTGGGGCGACATGATGGTCCCTGTGGCATTCTGGATGTACGCAACCTGCTCGTGGAGCTCGGCGGTCGCCGACACCACCGACCCGCCGACGGTGGCGTTGTGGCCATCGAGGTATTTCGTCGTGGAGTGGATCGACAGGTCGGCGCCGAGATCGAACGGTCGCTGGTAATAGGGGGTCAGGAAGGTGTTGTCCACCGCATGCGGAATCCGATGGGCGTTGGCGATCTCTGACACTGCGGCGATGTCGGTGTATTTGAGGGTCGGGTTTGCCGGGGTTTCGGTCAGGATGAGTCTGGTGTCATCTCGCACCGCGGCGGCGATGGCGTCTGGATCTGCGCTGTCGACAAAGGAAAACTCGACCCCGAACCTGGAGAAAACGGTGGTGGCGAGGCGGTAGGTCCCACCGTAGGCGACGTCGGAGACCACGGCGTGATGGCCGGCGTTGAGAAAGGTGAGGAACACCGCGTTGATCGCGGCCATTCCACTGGCGAAGGCCGCAGCGTCGTTTCCGTCCTCGAGGATTGCGATCTTTTCCTCCCATGCACGCACGGTCGGGTTCGCCGACCGCGAGTAGGAGTACCCGGTCGCCATGTAGTCGTCGATCGACGGCTGAACAAAAGTGGTCGATTGATGGATCGGGGTCAGGATGCTGCCGGTGGTCGGATCCGGTCTCACTCCCGCGTGGATCTGCTTGGTGCGAAAACGCATGCCCTCGGCTTCTTCGTTCTCGCCAATCTACCGGGGTCAGGTCAGCCGGCGAAGAACGCGGGCAGTACCCCATCGATGCCGAGCAGGAAAAGGCCACCGATGACAATGCTCATCGCCGCCGTTGCTACGCCCATGGTGAGCTGCACCCGCCGCCGTTTGGACGCGGCAGCGAGCCCGAAGGCCGATGCCATCGTGATTGCCGAATTGGCAACCACCAGACCGGCCACGAAAGCGACCAGCACAGCGAGACCGGCGGCGATGCCACCGGCGGTTGCTGCCGCCAGGAAGACGATGACCTGGGTTGGTGTCTCGGCGCCGATCCCATGCAGGGCCCCAATGCCGACCGAAGAGACATTCGAGTAGTCACCGTGACCCGAGTGAGCGTGCTCGTGCCGGTGGGTCGGCGCTGCAATGCGGCTTCCTCCCCGCGCTGCCGGGTCGGTGTCACCGTGGTGGGCCTTGGCGATGGCGGCGTGGTCGTGAGAGTGGCTTGTGCCGATTCCGCCAATCATCCGCCGAGTGGTCTCGAAAAGGATTATCCACCGGCTCCTGGCTCGAAAATCACCGCGCTCCTGAAAGAGTGTGATGGCGACTGCGGTTCCCAGAACAATCAATGTGATCCCGACGAGTCTGCCCATTGCCGCGTCGAGCCAGTCGGGGATGGCCGAGCCGAGGGCGATCGCGGCGATCCCAAGCACGATGACGACCACTGCATGGCCGAGCACGTACAGGGTGCCCAGGAACATACCCCGTCGACGCGAATCCTGGGTTGCCGCGATGTCGCTGATCGCAACGATGTGATCCCAGTCGATGCCATGGCGCAACCCGAGCAGGAGCGCGGCTACGACAAGCCCTACGGTGATTCCGGCGCCGGTGTCCATGCCGTGAGGCTACCGGATAGGAATCCTCTTCGGTCGAGTCCGTACGGCGCGCACCGAAGGGTGACCGGTCGTCTCTACAGAAGTGGAGCTAGTTTCCCGCTCTTGCCGCTGCGCGGCGGGCCGCTCGGGCCACGGCTCCGCACATGCCGTTCGGAGCCTCTGGGACTAGTTGGCGGCGACCAGGGCTCGTACTGGCTCGGCGACTTCGGCGTACTCCGCGTGTCTGCCGGTTTCCTTCTTCGAGTAGACAAGCTCGTCGCCAACGATTACCTCGTAGACACCGCCCGTCGACGGGATCAGCGTGATGCTGCCGAGGTCGTGCTCGAATTCTCCGAGCAGTTGATCAACCATGCTCACGGCACGGTCTTTGTACCCTCAAGTGGCGCAGTACTCGATACTGAGATTCATAGGGGGAAGATACCAGTCCCTAATTCTCAGTTTCGCATTCGAAGTCCCCGGTCGCCGGCCCGAGTTGGCGCAAGCTCGTCTCCTTCGGCAGGCCGGTGACCCGTGGCCAGTTTTCGAGTCGCGACTCGCGATTCGCGAGTCAAAACAGCCTCTACTCTCGCTCCTTCCCTAGCATCCTGAGCTGTATGGCCTCGGCCACCGAC
>CAXMPL010000333.1:0-11126 GCA_964195125.1 uncultured Kiloniellales bacterium
GCGAAGATGTACTCCTCGGTGTTGCCGGGGACGATGTCACCGAATCCGATCGTGGTAACGGCGGTAACGACCCAATAGATGGACAGGAGATAGCTCATCCCGCGCCCCTCGCCGGCGACCCCCTCGATGACCGGCCAGGAGTCGTCGGGAAAGTCCTGGACATAGGGGATGAGGTACCAGACGCAGGTCAGCAGTTGCAGTACCAAGCCCACGACAATGATGAGTCGAAGGATTCGCAGTGCGGCGGTGTTTGATGCGCTGTAGCGCTCGAGGCGGCGCAGTTCGGCGAAGATCGTGCGGAGGCGGATAAGCCTGAGCAGCCGTACCCACAGCACCAGCGAGATTCCCCACAGCTCGCCGCTGCCGATGAAGAAGAGGATGTCGATCGGGAGATTTCCAACCAGGAGGATGCCGAGCCCCCACAGCTCCCGAGTGCTTGCACGTTCGGGCGAGGTGCGTGTCCTGATCCAGATACCGGCGAGGAAGACGGCGTCGATCGCATAGATGACGATGGAGGTGAGCAGGCGCGGGTGGTGAACGAAGGCCAGCTCGAAAGTGACGATGAAGATCGAGACCAGTGCCAGGACCAGGAGCACAACGTTCCAGGCAAGGGCTGCTCGCGGATCCTGATCGATGGCTCGGGCTCGATCCATTGGCCGCCGGTCAGCCGGCCAGCGCCGAAGGCTCGTCTTCGAAGATGGCGAAGATCGTGCTGAATCCGGACACGTCGAACACTTCCCTCACTGAGGGGTTGAGGCCGAAGAGTCGCAGCGAGCCCGATGTGCCGATCTTTTTGGCCGTTGCCAGCAATACTCGCAGCCCGGCACTGGAGACGAAGTCGACGGAGGAGAAATCGACGACGATCGTCGATTCGCCGCCGTCGATCAGGGCGTCGAAGTGAGAAAGCGCTTGAGGTGCGGTCGTCGTGTCGAGGCTCCCCTCGAACCGGGCAACGACGGCGTCGTCAATCTTCTCATTCGTGATTTCCATTTGTGGTCCTTTCATCTTGCGGATCCAGATTCTTGACGATAGTGACCACGTTTCTGCCGCTCCGTCTGCTGTAGTCGTATTCATCCATCAACGTTGTCACCAGGTGAATGCCCAGACCACCGATGTCCCGTTCTTCGATCGAGCCCCCGATCTCCGCTGCCGTGCCCCCGAATGGGTTAAACGGGATGCCGTCGTCGGCGATGGTGATGGCGAGCCGATGCTCGGTGAGCTCGGCGGCGATTCGGATCTGAGCCTCCTCGCCTTCCGGGTAGGCGTACGACACGACATTGTTGACGAGGTCGTCGAGCACCAGGAGCACGGGCCTGCGAACCGCGTCGTCCAGCCCATATGACGCGGCGAATTCGTCGAATCTGGTGAGCACCGGTCCGATCTCCTCCAGTTGGTTCGAGATCGTCAGATCGAAACGATGCGCTTGGTCACCGGCCGTTCCCTGGAACTCCACGGCAAGGACGGTGATGTCGTCGGATTGGTTTGCCGTGTCGGCGTGCTCGACGACCGCGTCAAATACGAGGTCGACGACGTGCTCCGTCGTCACCATGACCGTCGATTCGAGCAGTGCCTCGAGCCTCGCTTCGGAGTACAGCTCGCGTTCCGGGCTCATCGCTTCGGTGACACCATCGGTGAAGAGGACGACGTAGTCGCCCGATTCCAATTGAGCGACGCTTTGTCCGTAGGCCACGCCGTCGATGGCGCCGGCAACCGGACCGTGGCGTTGGTCGAGGGTGATGAGCCCATCGCTGCTGGTCTTGATGTACGGCGGGTTGTGTCCGGCGTTGGTGTAGGTGAGTTGGCCGGTCTGGATGTTGAGGACGCACAGGAAGATCGTCACGAACATCGATGAATCGTTGTGCGCGGCCAGTTCGGCATTGACCGCGGTGAGGATGCTGGCGGGAGAGAGGTCGGCGGCGGCGTGAGATTTGACCAACGTCTTGCTGACGGCCATGAAAAGCGCAGCCGGAACGCCCTTGTCGGAGACGTCGGCCACCACGAAGCACAGATGGTCGTCGTCGATGAGGAACATGTCGTAGAAGTCGCCGCCCACCTCGAGGGCGGGTTGCAGCATTGCGTAGATGGAGAATTCGCTACGGTTGGGAAAGGCGGGAAACTCCAGGGGCAACATACTCATCTGGATGTCGCGCCCGATGTTGAGCTCGTCCTCCATCCGCTCCTTGGCCGCCGTCAGCTGAGCCTCCATCTGGCGACGTTCGGTGATGTTGATCCCGATGCTCAGGATCTCCGTGATGTTGCCGTCGTCATCGGTGATGGGCCGATTCCGCCATGCGATCCAAACCTTTGAACCGTCGCTCATCAGGCACGGGAGTTCTGACTCGACACTCTCGCTCGGGTTGGCGGCCATCCGGTCCGCGACCTTGATCCATTCCCCGAGCAGCTCGGGCTCGGTCGGCACAAACGACTCGATGGCGGGGCGGCCAATGACCTCGTCGGCGGTGAACCCAAAGGTGTCGAGACCAAATTGGTTCATCTCGAGGATGGTTCCATCGATGGCCCAGCGCTCGATGATGGTGTCGGTCGTGTTGAGCTGCTCCAGGGCCACCCCGATCTGAGCATTAGCGGCGCGCAATTCCGATGTCTGTGCCTCGACCCGCTCCTCGAGATGGTCCTTCTGCTCCTCGACCTCGGCTTCTTTGGTTTGCAGGCTGGCCATGAGGATGTTGTAGCCGGTGGCGATCTGGCCGACCTCGGTGTAGGGCTCGACCTGAGCTCGCATCGAGAGGTCGCCGGTCTCGGCCTGGGATTCCATGGTGTCAACGAAGTCGGCAAGCTCGGAGGTGGCCCCGTGCTCGTAGACGTTGAGGCCCACCTCTTCGGCTTCCGGAGGCACTCGTAGCGGCCGAATCCGGTTGATCGTTCGCACCAGGAGGTATGTGGTGACGAACGTGGAGAGGAAGCAAACGAATATGCCAAGCGCCTGAACCCCGACCTGCTCGATGCGGCTGAGCCCGGTGCCGAGGATTTCGGGCTCGCCGAACATGCCCACGGCCAACGTGCCCCATATGCCCGCGAAGAGGTGCACCGGAATGGCTCCCACTGCGTCGTCGATGCGGACTCGCTCAAGCAGCATGAGGCCAAAGACGACGACGATGCCGCCGATTGCGCCGATCCCCGCCGCGGCCACCGAGTCGACGGCAAAGGCTCCGGCGGTGATCGCAACCAGACCGCCGAGAGCGCCGTTGAGCACATAGTCGATGTGGGCACGGCCAGTCAGCCAATAGCCGAGCAATAATGCAGCGACCAGACCGGTTGAGCCGGCGAGGACGGTATTGGCGATCACCCGACCGACGTCGGGCCCGATCCCGAGTGTGCTTCCCCCATTGAACCCCAGCCATCCGACAAAGAGCAGCAGGGCACCCAGGGTGGCCAGCGGCAGGTTGCTGGGTTGGAGCTTGCGGGGCGGGCCGTCTTTGGGGAACCTGCCGATGCGTGGTCCGATGACCAGCAGCACAGCGAGCGCCGTCCAACCACCGACGCTGTGCACAACGGTCGAACCGGCGAAGTCGATGAAACCAAGGCCCGCCAGCCAGCCGAACGACTCCCCGACGTCGACGCCATTCCAGGCCCAGTGCCCGAAGATCGGATAGGTGAATCCGGCGACCCAAAGGGCAAGGAAGAGATAGACGCCGAAGCGGAGCCGCTCGGCGACGGCTCCCGACAGGATGGTGACCGCGATCCCGCAGAACATCACCTGAAAGGTGAAGAACACCGTCGGCCACGCATTGGTCTCGTCGAAAGAGAGCAGGAAGCCGCCGCCACCAAACCAACCAGCGATGGTGGGCCCAAACATGATGGCAAAGCCGAAAGTCCAAAAGACGACCGTAGAGATGGCAAAATCGGCCATATTCTTGATGGCGACGTTGATGGCGTTCTTCGACCGGGTGAACCCTACTTCGAGGGCGAGAAACCCGGCCTGCATGAGGAACACCAGCACCGTGGCGGTGATCACCCACAGCAAGTCTGCCTCCGGGATGATCTGGATGACCTGAGAGAAAATCATCGTCCGGTCGTGCGCCTCCCCGAATCCGGTCGGCGACCGGATTCAGCTCATCTTCACTTTTGCCGTTGAGTGCAGGTTACGCGGTTCGAGGCGTGTCCATTGGCGAATTGGTGTCGCTCGGCGTTCTCCTCGGGATCGCACCACATCTGCTGCTGTACCCGGAACCGGGAACGGCAGTCGCTCTGTACGCGTCCGCTGCAGAAGACGACAGAGCGGGTCTAGAGGATGTCGTCCTTTATTCGGAGACGCACATGCCAGCGGGCGAGTTCGCCAGCTGGATCTGGGACCCAGACAACCACGCCGCTACTCATGTCGAGCTGGCGGAAGGCGACCTGTGGTCGAGATCCACCACGATGCTCTGAGCGCTCTAATGGAGTCTGAACCCACACCGCATCAACCAGGTGTGACAGGTTTCACTCGTGGATCTACCGTTCTGACATGCCTCGATACGTTGCCTTTCTCCGCGCGATCAACCTCCCGGGACGGAACGTGAAGATGGATCGGCTCCGGTCCACGTTTGTGTCACTCGGCTTGGACAACGTCGACACATTCATTGCGTCCGGCAACGTCATCTTCGACTCGGATCGTGAGGACCTCACCGGCGAAATCGAAGCGGCTCTCGAAGCCGACGTAGGCTTCCCAATACCTGTTTACCTGAGGACCGCCGATGAGGTCATCGCGGTGGCCGACAGCCACCCATTCGGTGATGCGAATGGCGAGATGGAGGTCTCGTTCCTTCCTGCAGAGCCGGACCCGGTAGGGGTTGGCGAGCTCATCGACACCGCAACCGGTTCGGACCGATTGGCCGTGGCAGGGCGCGAGGTGTACTGGCTGCACTCGGGGCCCCGCGCCGAATCCGAGCATCGCGAAGCCACGGTGGTGAAGATCCTGGGCATGCCGACGACGCAACGCTCGACAAGAACGGTGCAGCGGATCGCCGAGAAGTATCTGCGCTGAGGACCGTGCCGTCAGTCCCTGGCGATCGCCTCCCAATCGATCGGGGCTCGATGGTCGAGGGTGGCGTCGGCGGGAGGCATCGGATACTTCAGACCGCTGCCACAGTTGAACAGCACCACTCGATCGTTGGCTCCAACAAGGCCCCGATCGCGGGCCCGCTCGAGAGCGGCAAAGGTGGCGGCACCCTCCGGTGACGTCAACAGACCGTCGGATCCGGCGAGCCGCTCTTGGGCCTCTGAGATCTCTGAGTCGGGTACGGCGATGGCGAACCCATCGCTTTCCCGGATCGCCCGGAGCATCAGGAAGTCGCCGATGGCGGAAGGGACCCGGATCCCAGACGCAATTGTTACCGCGTTCTGCCACGGCTCTGCATGGTCTGCTCCTTCCTCCCATGCCTTGACGATCGGGGCGCAGCCCGCGGACTGGACCGCCACCATGCGGGGGAGCGGTCCCCGGACCCACCCCACTTCACTCAGTTCGTCGAACGCCTTCCACATGCCGATCAGCCCGGTCCCGCCGCCGGTGGGGTAGAGGATCACGTCTGGAAGCTCCCAGCCGAGCTGATCGGCGAGCTCGATGCCCATCGTCTTCTTGCCTTCGATCCGGTACGGCTCCTTGAGGGTCGACACATCGAACCAGCCCATCGGTTCGCGGCCGGCGGCAACGATGCTCCCGCAAATGTCGATCAGACCGTTGACCCTCCACACCCTGGCACCCTGCAACGCGATCTCCCGCAGGTTGGTTTCCGGCGTGTCCGCAGGACAGAAGACGTAGCTCTCCATCCCCGCCCGACTGGCGTAGGCGGCGAGGGCAGCGCCGGCGTTTCCGTTGCTGGCCATGGCCACCCGGCGTACGCCCAGTGCCTTGGCCATCGTCACCGCCACGGCCACACCGCGGGCCTTGAACGATCCGGTCGGCAACCGACTCTCGTCCTTGACCAGCACGCTTGGCGCGTCGAGCAACGGCACCAGCGGGGTAGCGGTCTCGCCGAGCGAGACGATGTCATCCCGGACCGGTAGCAGCTCTCGATAACGCCACATACCTTCGGGCCGGTCGGCAAGGGACTCCCGGCCGACGGCAGCCACGCGGTCGAGGTCGTATCTCACCAGCAGCGGCTTTCCGTCGCGGGACAAGCCGATCAGCTCACCGGTCGGATAACGCTCGCCGGTGGTGGAGCATTCGAGGTGCGTGACGAAGCTAGATTCTGGTGCCGAGCCTGGCATCCCGGCGAGTGTAGGGAGCGGGCGTGGGCTCGTCGCGACCCGTACCTTCGATTCGGCGACCGCAGGCCATGGTACGTTGCCGCCTCCCAAGGAGGGTATCGGATGACGACCAACACGGTGCCGCCCGAGCAGAGGCGCTGGTACGCGCTGGACGGGTCCGTGGCCGTCACCGAGCTCGAGAGCGACGGAGCCGACGGCTTGTCATCGGTGGAGGCGGCTCGACGACTCGCCGAGCACGGTCCGAACGAGCTGTCTGCCGAGCCCCCTCCGTCGGCCGTTGCCATCGCCCTCGGCCAACTCCGCGATCCGATGAACCTGATGCTGATCGGTGTTGCCATCGTCAGCGTGCTCATCGGTCAGCTGTCAACCGGCATCCTGGTCGGCTTGCTTGTGTTGTTGAATGTCGTCATCGGTGCCAGGCAGGAGCTCAAGGCGCGGGCAAGCGTCGACGCTCTCGCCAAGCTGCAAGTCCCTCAGGCCCGAGTGGTGCGGGACGGATCCGTGCACGCGGTGCCGGCTACGGAGCTGGTGCCAGGCGACATCGTGCGCGTCGAAGCGGGAGACATCGCTCCGGCTGACGGCCGCATCCTGCGGTCGTCGACCCTCGAGGTGCAAGAGGCAGCACTCACTGGAGAGAGCCAGCCCGTCGCCAAGCAGCACAGCGCTCTTGCCGATGAGGAGATCGGCCTCGGCGACCGGGTCTCCATGTTGTTCCAGGCCACATCGGTGACCCGTGGGACGGCGACGATCGTGGTAACCGACACCGGGATGAGCACCCAGATTGGGCGCATCGCCACCATGCTCACGTCGGTCCGTCGCACCCGCTCGCCGCTGCAGCGGGAGCTGGACTCGCTCACCAAGACTCTCGGTGTCATCGCATGGCTTGCGGTCCTGGTGATCGTGGTGATCGGGCTCTTCCGGGGCCTCGAGCTCGAAGAGGTGCTGCTGCTGGGGACGGCTATGGCGATCTCTGCGATCCCCACCGGCATGCCCACCTTCGTGCAGGGCATGCTGGCGTATGGGGCCAGGCAGCTCGCAGAGGCCCAGGCCGTCGTGAGGAACCTCACCGACGTCGAGACCCTCGGCTCGACCAGCGCCATCAACACCGACAAGACGGGGACGCTGACCCTCAACCAGATGATGGTGCGGCACATCTATTTCGCCGACACCTGGTTCACGGTCGAAGGAGAGGGCTACGCCAAACAGGGGGCCATCCTGGGAGTCGCCGGCGCCGACGTCCCGGATTTCACCCCGCTCGCCTACGGGCTTTGCCTCGACAGCGACGCCACCGTGTCCGATGATGGCGAGGTCATCGGCGACCCGACTGAAGCGGCGCTCGTGGTGCTGGCAGCCAAGGTGGGTGTCGACGCCGCAGAGACCCGTCGCGCCTATCCCCGCCTGGCCGAGGTTCCATTCGATTCCGAGTACAAATTCATGGCCACAGGGCACCGGCTGACGATCAGAGGTCGCGACCGGCTGGTTGTCCTGGTCAAGGGTGCTCCGGGCATCGTGCTCGACCGCAGCTCGTCGTCGGTGGCCGCGGACGGCAGCGGCGTGGCCATCGACGCGATGCGCGACGAGCTCGTGGCGGCGAATGAGCGCATGGCCTCGAGTGGGCTCCGGGTGTTGGCGTTCGCCGTCCGCTACCTGGACGACACCGACGAAGCGGCGTTGCAGGCCGACCCGATGAGCTTCGTCCAGGACCTCCGCTTCGTGGCGATGGTGGGGATCATCGACCCGCTGCGCCCGGCGGCGAAAGAGGCCGTGGCCATCGCCCACCGCGCCGGCATCGACGTCCGTATGATCACCGGCGACCATGCAGTGACCGCACGTGCCATCGGCGAGGAGCTTGGGTTGGGCCCGGGTTCGATCAGCGGTCCCGAGTTCGCCGCGCTCAGTGACGACGAGGTCATAGAGCGGCTCGACGACCTGCATGTGTTGGGGAGAGTGACACCAGACGACAAGCTACGTCTGGTCCAGCTCATGCAGGATGACGGTCTGATCGTGGCCATGACCGGGGATGCGGTCAACGACGCGGCGGCCCTCAAGCAAGCCGACATCGGCGTTGCCATGGGAAGCGGCAGCGAGGTCTCGAAGCAGGCGGCGAAGATGGTGCTCACCGACGACAACTTCGGAACGCTTGTTCACGCCGTCGAGCTGGGACGGAGCATCTATCAGAAGATTCTCCTTTATGTGCGGTATCAGATGAGCCAGCTGCTGGCGCTGGTGATCCTTTTCCTCACCGCCAGCGTTTTCAACATCAACAGCGGCGTGGCGCTGACGCCTTCGATGGTGCTGTTCATCAACTTCGTGATCGCCGGCTTTCCTGTGATCGTGATCATCCTGGAACCGGTGGACCACGCCCTCATGAACGATCCGCCGCGCGATCCGATGGTGACGGTGAGCAACCGGCACGAGGTGGTGCGATGGCTGGTCTACGGCGTCTCCCTTTTCGCGGTGACCCTCGTCCCTCTGCTTTGGGGCCCTGATGAGCTTGCGGTCGATACGGCCAGCGTCTCGATGACGATGGCGTTCGTCGTGCTGTGCATCGGCACGATTTTGGCCGGGCTCACCATCCGGCGCGATCCGGAGTCCGGTTTGCTTCCACCGATACTGAAGGCACTCATGGTTCTGAGCGTGCCCGCCATGCTCACGGTGTTGGCTACCGAGGGCCCATTCCTACAGCGGGTTCTCACCACCGAGACTCTGACCGGTTCGCAGTGGCTAGCCGTCCTGTTGTTGGCGCTGGTGCCGGCGACCGTCATCGAGCTGGACAAGGCGATCAAGCGAGCCAGGGCTTCCAGGGCAGACGGTGTCGCGGTTGAGCCGACCGTGCTCCCCGAGCGGGCCCTGAGTAACTGAGACTCTCCGGTGACCGAAGGCCCCTGACATCGGTATCCAGACCGCAGCTCACAGCTCTTACACTGCAGCGCTCTCGTGCCGACCAAAGCCATCATCGTGTTCATTGTCGCCGCCTTTGCGGCGAGCTCGTGTTCGGGCTCGCAAACGGTGGCAGAGGTCAACGACCAACGGATCACCGTTGCACAGGTCACGGCCCTCAGCCCGGCAGGCGATGACGAGCTGGTGTACTCCGGCGCTATGTTTCGTCGCAACCTGAACCTGCTGATCTTCAACACTGCGTTCAGGACCGCCGCCGAGAGCGAGTTCGGCCTCGAAGGACTGAACGACCCCGATCGTGTCGCCGACCGGCTCGCCAACCCACCACCCGACGAGGTCGCGGTGTTTGCCGACATCGGGGCCGATCCCGACGCCACCCCGGCGTTTTTGGACGCTGCCGCCGAGTTCTTTCTGATCCGCGAGGCCGTGTTGATGCAGCTGCTCCCGGGCCCGCTGATTCGGGACGCCGCGCTGGCAACCGAAGCTTTTGCCGAATGGTCGACATCAGCCACAGAGATGGCAGAAATCGACGTTGCCTCGCAGATCGGTGTCTGGGATGGTCCAAGGTCGGGAATCCTGCCACCGCCCTCCGGATGAGGGAGGGAATCACGGTCGTCGGTCTTGGCCCTGCCGGACTCGATCGATTGCGACCCGCTGATCTCGCCGTGTTGGAAGATGAACGGGCGGAGGTCATCGTGAGAACCGCCGAGCACCCTGCCGCAGCAGAGCTCGCGGCGAGAAGGGCCATTACCGCTTGCGACGACCTCTATCAGCAGGGGCGCGAGTTCGATGACGTGTACGACGCCATCGCCGCCAGGGTGCTGGACGCAGCGCGCTTCGGCCCGGTGGTATTCGCCGTGCCCGGCTCGGCGGTGGTGGGGGAGCGCACGGTTCCTCTGATCGTGGCCGGTGCGGCGGCTGCAAAAATCCTGTGCGAGGTTCGCCCCGGCGAGTCGTTCATCGACCTGGCCTGCGCTGCGGTCGGCATCGATCCGATCAACGACGGTTTACAGGTGCTCGACGCCCGATCGCTCCCCGATCCGCTGCCCCTGCACCTGCCGGCGCTCATCGCCCAGATCGACACACAACTGGTGGCCGGCGATGTGGCGCTCAGCCTCGGCCGCACTCTTCCCGATGACTACCGGGTCACCATCATCGACCGGGTCGGCGATGCCGACGGCTCGACCCGAGTCCTACCCCTCTCAGAGCTGGCCAAGGCTGGGTTCGGGCCGCGCACCAGCCTGTTCGTGCCTGCGGCGGCGGTCGGCGTGCTTGGTCTGGTGGCAACCAACCGGATCCTCCGTCTGGAGTGCCCTTGGGATGCTGAGCAGACGCACCACACCCTGGTCAGCCATCTGATCGAGGAGACCTATGAGACCGTCGACGCCATCGCCAAGCTCCCGGCGGCGGCGCCGGACGGTGAGGCCGATTTCGGTGCGTATGCCGAACTGGAAGAGGAGCTTGGCGATCTGCTGATCCAGGTCGTGTTCCACTCGACCATGGCGCGAGAAGCCGGTGCCTTCGACTTCGACGAAGTCGCAGAAGGCATAAGGAGGAAGATCGTCAAACGGCATCCACACGTGTTCGGTGACGTCGTGGTCGCCGATGCCGGTGAGGTTGTCGGCAACTGGGAAGAGATCAAGAGTGTCGAGAAACGTAGAGACTCGCTGATGGACGACATCCCTTTGGTGCTGCCCGGGATGGCAAGGGCGGACAAGGTCCAGAGTCGGGCCGCCGCAGTGGGCTTCGACTGGCCGGAGGCAACGCAGGTGTTTACCAAGGTCGAAGAAGAACTGGCCGAGCTCGGGGAGGTGGCCGGCGATCGCGAGGCAGCGACCGACGAGCTTGGTGACCTCCTTTTCTCGGTGGTCAACCTCGCCAGGCACCTCGATGTCGACCCCGACATCGCATTGGCCCGCGCCAACGACAAATTCATCGATCGTTTCAGGGTGGTCGAACGGCTTGCCTCGGACCGCGACCAGCGCTTGCGCGACCTATCGCTCGCAGAGCTGGACGGCTTGTGG
>CAXMPL010000334.1:0-7502 GCA_964195125.1 uncultured Kiloniellales bacterium
CGATCAACGCTTGCGCCTGTTCCAGGTCCTCGCGATGCACCATTACGGTGAGGCGGTAGGCGCCCATGATTCCGGGCTCGGTGATCACGGACGCCGGGATCTCAGCCTCGGCCAAGCGACCCCAGGCGTCTTCGGCCCGGCCCCTGTCGTCGAATAGCGCAATTGCGACCAGCTGGTCCGGCTTGGGCATCAGCCGTCGGCTCCTCCGGTGAAGTGCCATGAGGCGAGTCGCATGGACGGCGCGATGACGAAATCAGCCCCGAACTCGGAATCGGCGAACCGGTCGTCGCTCCCGATACCGAGCAACTTTCCTGGAGCGAGCGCGTCGACGAAAGACTGGGTGAACCGCAAATTCGACACCGCCCCTGTGATCGCGCCGTTCTCGATCATGAACGTGCCGTTGCGGGTAAGACCGGTTACCACAAGCGGCTTGGGGTCGAGGACCCGGCAGTAGTTGAAGGTCGACACATAGATCCCATGCTCCACCCCTGCGATCAGTTCGTCAACGGTTTCGCCACCCGAACCAACGAACAGGTTCACGGGAAATGCCCCGAACACGTCGGATCCTGGAAACGCATGCCCGGTGGACTCGACACCCGCTTTCCGAGCCGTTCGGCGATTGTGGGCGAGTCCCGTGGTGACCCCGTCTGTGACGAAATCCACTCTTCGTTTCGGCGTTCCCTCGCTGTCGAACTGGATCCCTCGTGCTCGCGGATCGCCCGCGTCGTCCCAGAGCCGAAACGACTCGTCGAATGGCATCGTCCCCAGGTCAACGAACGAACGACCTTCCTCATGAGCCTTTGCGTTCATGCCGTAGACGGCGAGGAAGATGGCGATAGTCGCCGTTGCCTCCTGGGCAAGCACCACCTCGTATTCGTCGGGCCTGGCATCGAAGGTCGACTCGGAGTCCCTGGCGCGCTGCGCAGCAAGCTCCCCAACTGCGGCGGCATCGAGATCACCGATCGCGCTGGAACCGGCGTGACCGAAACCCGCAGAGGAGCTGGTGCGGTGGATGCCGTCGAGGACCGCAGACGTTTCCCGCCCGGTGGCGTTGTGGCCCGCCGAGTTCACAAACCTGTATGTCGCCCCCTCGGTTTCGCAATACCCTGCGGCGAGCATCCCCTCTCCTGCATCGACAAAGGTCCGCACCAGCTCGGCCCGCGCCGCCGGCGAGGCGTCTGCGGTCTCGTCGTCATAATGCTCGATCGAGGGAATTTCGACCGGTGGGGTGAGCCCCGGCCAATCCTCATCGGCCGGTTGGCGTCGTGCAGTTTCGAGAGTCTCATCGACAAACCCTGCCAGCGATGCATCGTCGATTCGCGTCGTCGCACCGGACGCGACCCGCCCGTCCATGGCAACGCGAAGCCTCACCGATTCGAGCTGCTCTCCGACGTTCTGATGGATGAAGGAGTTGGCGAACCGGGTCAGCGAGGAGATGCCAGACATGGTGACCACCTCGACTTCGGCGCGGTCGCCGACGAGCTCAAGGACGTGACTGGCGAGGTGCTCGCTCATCCTCTCACCCCCACCCGCACGTTCCTGAACCGAGCAGGAGCCGCCGAGTGCCCGGTATGCGCCACCTGCATCGGCTGGCCCTTCCCGCAATTCGGTGTACCCCAATGGATCCACTCGTCGCCGCCGGCAAGGCGGTCGAGCGAGCCCCAGAACACGGGACCAATGCCGGTGTAGGTCGGGTTCTTCAGCATGCGACCCAGCTTGCCCCCCTTGATCTCCCAGGCAATCTCGGTGCCGAACTGGAAATTCAACCGCCGGTCGTCGATCGACCAGGAACGGTTGGTCGCCATATACACGCCGCGGTCGGTGTCGGCGATGATCTCGTCGAGCGAGGCGTCACCGGGGAGCAGCCCAACGTTCGTCATCCTCACCATCGGGAGCCGGTTATATCCGTCAGCGCGGACCATCCCGCCGGGCGCCAGGCCGGCGATTGCTGCCGAGTCTCTTCCGGAGAGCACCCCAACCCAGATGCCATCCTTCACGATGTCGACCGCTTGCGCCGCGGTTCCCTCGTCGTCGAAGCCGAAGGTTCCGAGAGCTCCCGGCAATGTGGCATCGGCGGTGATATTCATCAGCGGCGATCCGAACTGGAACGAGCCGAGCTTGTTCAGATCGAGATGCGAGGTGCCGGCAAACGCCGCCTCCCAGCCGAGGATGCGGTCGAGCTCGATGGCGTGGCCGACCGACTCGTGAATCTGGAGTGCCAGCTGCGACCCTTCGAGGATGAGGTCGGTCTCGTGGTCTTCCAGCTCGTCTGCTGTGAGCAGCGCCACCGCCTCTTCGCCTACCCGCTGGGCATTGTTTGGAAAATCCCAGCGGCGGATCACCTCGTAGCCGCCGGTCTCGTATTGACCAAACGATTGGGGGTAGGAGCGGCGCTGGGATTCGTCGTCGTCGAGCGCGGTGGCGTCGAACCCGCCTCCGGACTCAACGAGATGTTGGTGGATGCGGTGTCCCTGCGACGAGACGAACCACTTGTCGGTGTCGTAGAAGGTCAGGTTTGCGGTGGCGATGGCCACGCCTGGCACTTCCTGAATCGTCTTGGTGACACCGATCAACAGGTCGACCTTCTCCGATTGGGGAACGGCAAACGGGTCCTCCTGATGCGGTGTCTCATAGCTGTCGCTGACCACGGCGACATCGGCAAACTCCATCGGCGCACCCGGCACGACGGCGCTTGCCCTTGCGATCTCGGCGGCTCGCTCTCCGGCCCATTGCGCGGCGTCGACATCTGCGGTGGCGAAGAATCCCCAGGACGAACCAACAAGTGCCCGTACCCCAACCCCGGCCTGCTCGGAGTGGTCGATGGCTTCAACGGCCTGGTTCTGGACGTTGATGGTCTCTTGCTTGGCAACAACCACCCTGGCGTCGGCGTAGCCGGCGCCGGCGTCGAGTGCTCCTTGAACGGCGACCTCTGCCTGATCAAACATCGCGGGGACAGTAGTTGAGTACCCAGTCACCCGTCACCAGTCGACCGAAGACAGGGCTCGGCGTCTCGTTGAAGACTGAAGACTGATCCCCAACCACAAATAGCTACGCTCAACGCCGCCATGACCGACACCCGACGGCCCGATCCACTAACTGCAGAGGGCGACCCCACCTGGCTGAACCCGGCGACGATCAAGGGTGCCATCGCCGTCGCGGTCGGACTGCTCTTCCTGTTGTTCCCTGGGGCGTCGGTGCCGCTGATTCGCTACGGCCTCGGCGGCGCGCTGGTCTTCGTCGGCGCAAGCGATTTGTGGTCCTATTTCGCCAGGCACGACCGCACCCAGCCGAGGTACCGCCTGATCGCAGCCGTCATCGCCGTGATTGCCGGGATCGGCCTGATCGCGTGGCCGGCACAAACGGTCCGCGTCGTCGAGATCATATTCGGTCTCTACCTGGTGCTCCAGGGCATCAACATCGTTATCCGCACCATCAATACCTGGGAAGGCAAGCCGAGCGGGTTCCCGCTGCTGAGAGGTTTGGTGTATATCGGGTTCGGCGCGGCGATGTTCCTCGTCGGCGAGTTCCTGCTCTCCACTCTCCTGGTAGCCGGCGCCATCCTTGCCATCGTCGCCGGGTTGATCATGGTGGGCTACGGTGCCCAGGCACGTACCCCCGAGGAAGCCGCAGCACTCGACAGCGCGGGGATTCTCGCCATCGTCGTGGCCTGGCTCAACGAGCGCGACCTGGGTTCGGACAAACGAGCGACGGTCGCCAACACGCTGTATTTCGAGGCACCCGATCTCGTCCACAAGCTCGTTTCCTACACGGTGATGCTCGGACTGTCGGTCTCGATAGCCACACTGGCGATCCTTCAGGACTCGACTGCGGTAGTGATCGGGGCCATGCTGATCGCACCGTTGATGACGCCGATCATGGGAACAGCGGCGGCGATCGTCAATGGGTGGAGGGGGCGGATGGTCTGGTCGCTGATCGTCGTTGGTATCTCGGTGGTCGGCGCAATCGGTGTGGCGTGGGTGGTTGCCACCTGGGCTCCGGCACTGGTTCCCGCCGCCACCAACAGCCAGATCACCTCCAGGATCTCGCCGACCCTGCTGGATATGGGTATCGCGCTGGCAGCGGGCGCCGCCGGCGCCTACGCCACCGTTGACGATCGGGTGTCGGCGTCCCTTCCCGGGGTCGCCATCGCAGTTGCCCTTGTGCCCCCGCTCGGTGTTGTCGGCGTGACCCTCACCCTCGGCATGGGCGGCGATGCCCTCGGGGCGTTTCTCCTGTTCTCCACCAACTTCGTCTCGATCATCCTCGCCTCAGTCGTCGTGTTCGTGCTCACCGGATTCTCCCCGGTGCGGCACTTCATCGAGCATCGCGGTGATGTCATCAACGTCCTGGGCACGCTCGTTGTCGGGGGGCTGCTGATCATGATCCCGCTCGGGCTCACCGGCGCTGCCATTCTCAATACCGCCAGCGATAAGGCAGCGGCTCAGGAGGTCACCCAGGAGTGGCTCGGTGAGTCCAGCGACCTGGAAGTAGGCCCGATCACGGTCGGCGACGTCGTGGTCAGCATCGATATCAGCGGCTCCGACGATCTGCCTGCCATCGAAGAGCTCGAAGACGCCCTCAGCGAGACGTTGGGCCGCGCAGTAACCCTCAACGTCGAGTATTTCAAGACGGTCCGCTTCGAGTATTCAGACAGCGGCGGCCTCGACGCGACCGACTCGGGATCTAGCCCATAAGAGGAGGCCCACCCATGACCGCACCAGAAAAGGAAAGCCAGCCGAGCTGGTACGAAATCTGGCTCCCGCGAATAGCGGTGGCGACGCTGCTGCTGCTCCTCGTCGGGTTCGGTGGTTCCTGGGTGTTCACTTCGATCTCTGACTTCCTGATCACGCTCCTCATCGCCTTCTTCCTGGCCTTTGCCATGCTTCCCGCAGTCGATTGGCTGTCGCGTCGCGGCTGGAGGCGGGGCGCAGCCACCGGCATCGTGATGCTGGGAGGAGCTGCGATCGCCGGGGTCTTTGTGTTTGCCATCGCAAACGTGTTCATCGGGCAACTGGTCAACCTGGTCTCGGCGGTTCCCGACATGGTGGAGACCTTGGCCCGGTGGGCCAACGAGACCTTCGGCGCCGAGATCAATCTCGAGGAACTGGGGATCGAGACCTCCGATATTGCGGGGACCCTCGCTTCCGTCGGTGGCAGCGTCATCGGGGGTGCGCTCGGGTTCACGTCCTCAATCGTCGGCTTCGTTTTCCGCATGCTCACCGTCTCACTGTTCCTGTTCTACATCTTGGCCGACTTCCCAAGGCTTCGATCCACGATGATGAGGATCCTGCCTCCCGACCAGCAGGCTCATGCCGAGACCATCGTTTCCGTCACCATCGACAAGGTTGGGGGATGGGTGTACTCGCGCGGGGTGCTTGCCGGTTTCTCCGCGGCATTTCATTTCGTCGTGTTCCTGCTCATCGGCCTGCCGTACCCGCTGGCGCTGGCGTTGTGGGTTGGCGTCGTGTCACAGTTCATCCCGACGGTGGGCACCTACATCGCCGGCGTGGTCCCCGTGGTGATCGCGCTGGTCAGCGGCGACCCTTTGGACGCACTGTGGGTGTTGATCGCTATCACCGCGTACCAGCAAGTGGAGAACTATCTGATCTCGCCAAAGGTCACCGCAAACACGATGGAGCTGCACCCTGCGATTGCCTTCGGCTCCGCCATCGTTGGAGCAAGTCTCCTCGGAGGCCTCGGTGCCGTGCTTGCATTGCCGGTGGCAGCGACAATCACCTCGCTCGCCCAGACCTATGGGATTCACCACGACCTCATCGAGTCGGAGACGTTCGAGAGCCCAGAACAGTACGAGACACGCATGCGGGAGAAAGAGGCACAGAAAACCGCAGAACGGGGCAAGACTCGCCGCAGCCTGAACCGGCTGTTTGGTCGCCAGGCTGGTGACCAAGCTTGACCGGTCGGGAAACACCCGCGGCGGCTGCCGACCTTGTCGGCTCGTGGAGACTCGTCGACTGGACGATGACCATGGGTGACCGCACCCGCCGCCCGTGGGGTGGCAAGGCAACCGGCCTCCTCACCTACACCAAGGACGGCAGGATGTGGGCGGCCCTGATGGCGACCGACCGCCCCGATGTCCCGACCCGAACCTTGAGCGCCGCCCCACCAAGCATGCGGGCGGCGGCAGCAGCCGGGTTTGTGATCTACGCCGGGTCGTATTCGATCGATGGCGGCGATGTCATCCATCATGTCGAGGTCAGCCTGCTCCCAAATTGGGTCGGCAAAAGCGAGCGGCGGCACATTGATTGGATCCAAACCGACAACGGCCTCGATCTCGAGTTGACGACGCCACCGACCGACACCGACGGAGGCAGAGTCTTCGTGCAGTGGCTGCAGTGGACCCGAGTTTCCAACAGAGAGTCGACGTGAAGACCTTCGAGGAGTGGCAGACCGCGGCAGACGCAATCGAACCTCCGGTGCGCGCCTTCATCAATGGGGAGCCGGTTGACGTGGCCGCCACCTACCCCGACATCAACCCTGCGACCGGCGAGCTCATCGCCGAAGTCGCCTCAGGCGACGACGGGGACATTGACCGAGCGGTGCAATCCGCCCGTGCCGCCTTTGAGGACGGGCGGTGGGCGGATCTGTCACCAAAGGAGCGGGGCAGGGCACTGATCCGGCTCGCCGACCTCATCGAGGCCAACGCTGAGGAGCTGCAACTGCTGGAAACGCTCGACGTCGGCAAGCCGGTCCGGTATAGCCAGGCCGTGGACGTTGGCCAGGCCGAGGTGACCTATCGCTGGTACGGGGAGGCGGCCGACAAGCTGTACGACGAGATCGCACCAACCGGCAAGGACGCCCTCGGGTTGATCACTCGCGAACCCGTAGGAGTGGTCGGTGCGGTCACCCCGTGGAACTTCCCATTGATTATCAACGCGTGGAAGCTCGCCCCGGCCCTCATGGCGGGTAACTCGGTCGTGCTGAAGCCTGCGGAGCAGTCACCATTATCGGCGCTGCGAATCGCTGAGCTTGCGATCGAGGCCGGCATTCCCGACGGGGTCCTCAACGTTGTACCGGGTTTCGGGGAGACCGCAGGTCGGGCGCTCGGCCTCCACCGAGACGTTGACGCCATCACATTCACCGGGTCTGGGGAGGTGGCGAGGCACTTCCTGCGGTACTCGGCGGATTCGAACATGAAGCGGGTGTCGGCCGAGACCGGAGGCAAGACACCAAACCTCGTCTTCTCCGACACACCCGACGCCGGCTATGCGATGAACGCAGTCGGCATTTCGATCTTCTGGAACACCGGCGAGACGTGTATTGCGGGATCGCGAATGCTGGTGGAGCAGTCGATCTATGACGAGGTGGTGGACAAGGTCGCCAAGGTCGCCGATTCCTGGGCTCCGGGGGATCCACTCGACCCAGGGACCAGGGCCGGCCCCATCATCGACTCAGCCCAGCTGGAGCGGGTCCAGCGCTACATCGAGCTCGGAGCTTCCGAAGGGGCGCGGCTGGTCACCGGCGGCGAACGGACACTCACCAAT
>CAXMPL010000335.1:0-6848 GCA_964195125.1 uncultured Kiloniellales bacterium
ACGTAGCCGATCTCGTCGCGTTGCTCTGCCGCTCTCGGGCGTGATCGACCGTGCCCGAAGCGCATGACTCGCTGGAGAAGCTGCTCGGCACCGGCGGATTCGTCGATGGTGACCGACACCGAGACCGTGTCGTCGGGTTCGCGAGCCACGGCAACGTCGCGCTCTTGAACACTGTATCCCGTCATCGTCTGCCTTCCTCCGCCGTCACGCGCCCGGTTGGTCGAACGAACAGCGAGTAATACTGGCACAATCGCGCCCCGCATGGCGATCTCACCCTTCACCGGATTCGGAGAGAATCGCCATGAGCTTTGTGACATCGATGTTGCCTCCCGAGACGATGCACACCACTTTGCCGCCCCCGGCGGCGCCACCGAGTGTCACCGCCATCGCGGCCGCCCCCGCTCCCTCGGCGACGATCCGGTTTCGATCGACGAGGAGACGGATGGCGGCTCTCACCTCGTCGAGCTCGGCGACCAGTGACCCCGCGAGCAGGCCACTCACCAGCGGCCACATCTCCTCGAGGACCGATGTGGAGCCGATCCCGTCCACGAAGCTGTCGGTGTAGGTGACTTCGACGGGTCGGCCGGCTGCGAGCGCAGCAACCAGCGGTGCCGCGGTGGCGACCTCGGCGGCGAAGACCGGGATCTCGGGTCGAAGCGCGCGCAGGGCCGACGCAATACCACTGCTGAGCCCACCGCCTCCGTATGGCACCACCACTGCGTCCAGATCCGGGAGGTCTTCCAGGAGCTCGAGGCCGATGGTGGCGTTGCCCGCGATCACGGCTGGATCGCTCACCGGGTGCACGAAGAAGCCGCTCTGCCCTTCGAACTCGTGAGTGGTGATGACGTGCCACCAGTCGTCGAATGGGACCTTCACGATCGAGCCACCCAGGCGCTCGATCGCCGCGAGCTTGGTTGCAGGGGCATGGTCGGGAACGACCACGGAGAACGGAACACCGAGTCGGCGAGCCATCCATCCCACGCCTTGCGCCATGTTCCCCGCGCTGGCCGTGTATACGCCCTCTTGGAGGGCTTCGGGGCCGGCGAGGGTGAGCACGTTGGCGGCTCCGCGTATCTTGAACGATCCGATGGGCTGCAGGTTCTCCAGCTTCAGATAGATCTCTGCGGGCGCATCCTCCACGTTCAGGCGCACCAGCGGGGTGCGAATCGCCGCGCCGGCGATGCGGTCCCTGGCGGCTTCGATTTCTGCGAGCTGGGTGGGCTCAAGCATGGCGGAGCCCTCCAAGCGCCACCGGCATGCCGGCCCCGGACTCGAGTGCGTTGCGGTAGACGACGTAACCTGCGGCGACGTCCTCAACGGCCAGACCCATCGATTCGAATAGCGTGATCTCGTCGGCAGCTTGCCGGCCGGGATGGGCGTCGATGAGCACTTCTCCCAGCTCGGCGACGATGTGGTCCTCGTCGACGAGGCCTTCTTCCTTCGCCAGCAGGAAGTCTCCCGATTCGTTCAGTGTCGATTGTCTCCGATCGACGAACAGCCTGGAACGGGCCATGGCGGGTCCGTCGAGCTCACGGGCGAAGGGCACGCTGGAGCCGACGGCGTTTACGTGCATCCCCGGTTCGAGAACATCGCCGGACAGCACCGGTTCCGAGGACGCCGTCGTGGTACAGACCAGATCTGCTGCGGCGACGGTATCAGCCACCGCAGCGAAGGCGCGGATGTCGAGCCCCGGGTGGCTGGCAGCAGCGGTGCCGACGAGGGCCTCGGCGTTGGAGCCGTTGCGGCTCCATATCCGTACCTCGGTCAGAGGACGCACCTGGGCCATGGCATCGATGTGGGACCCGGCTTGCACTCCGGACCCGAGCACGGCGAGCACCGATGCGTCGGGCCGAGCCAGCAGGTCGGTGGCCACGGCCGAGGTGGCTGCAGTGCGCACTGCGGTGATCTCCGTTGCATCGATGATGGCGAGGAGGGTTCCGTGCTGGTCGTCGAAGAGCATGATGGTGCCTTGGTGTGCGTCGTGTTCTGTGCCAGCGTTTCCTGGGAACACGCTCACCGTCTTGATCCCCATCACGCCGATCGAAGGCAGATACCCCGGCATCACCCCCAGTGCTCCGACGCGTTCGGGCAGCCACATCACGGGCCGCAACGGCTGGATACCTCTTCCGCCGGCCAGATCGATCAGGGCGCCGCGGACCGCATCGATGCATTCGGCCATCGACAGCAGGCCGCGCACTTCGTCCTGGGTGATGATCAGTGTGTCGACGGCTGGTCCTCCTGGCGAAAGATCGAACCAATGGTCGACCAGTCGTTATCACCCAGCTGCAAGCTCACCGCGTCCTCGACCGCCTGGAAGTGATCGAGACGTCGAGGACCGACGATCGTCGCCGAGATGTCCGGATGGTGGTGAAGCCAGGCGAGCGCGAGACCCCCGGTGCTCACCCCGGCGTCTGCGGCAAGCGTGGAGAGGCGGTCGATGCGGTCGAAGGTGGCCCTGTTCCAGAAACGCAGGTAGGGCTCCGGACGCAACGTCATACGCGAGCCGGACGGGTAGTCGGTTTCGAACTCGTATTTGCCGGTCAGTAGCCCACCGCACAGCGGGCTGAAAGGCGTGAACCCGAGCCCCTGATCCCGACATACCGCAAGCATCTCATCCTGGTCGGCCTGGTCGATGAGGTTGAGCGAGTTCTGCACCCAGCCAAAACGATGGAGGCGCTGCTGGGTGCTGATCCCAAGCGACTTCATTACCTGCCAGTCGGGCAGGTTGGAAACCCCGATGTAGCGGACCTTTCCGGCGCGCACCACCTCATCCAACACCTCCATGGTCTCTTCGAGCGGAGTCGTCGGGTCGGCTTCGTGGATGAGATACATGTCGAGATGGTCGACCCCGAGCCGGGTCAGGCTGGCGTCGACCTGATGCAGAATGTGCCTTCTGGAGAGGCCGCGCTGGTTGGGTCCGTCCCCTACAGGATTGCCAACCTTGGAGCTGATGAGCAGGCGGTCACGAACGGTCCCATCTTTGCTGGCCAGCCACTTTCCTAGAGTCGACTCGCTCCGGCCTCCGCCGTACGCATCGGCGGTGTCCAGGAAGTTGATACCGAGATCGACGGCTCGGTCCAGCAACGTGAAGGCTTCATCTTCGGACTCTCCCATGCCAAAGAACTCCGGCGCGCTGCCGATGCCGCCAAAGTTTCCACAACCCATGCCGAACGCCGAGACGCGCAGTCCCGTGTGTCCCAGTTGTCTGAAATCCATACGTCGGATGACGATACCTGCTTTGCCTCGACTGCACCGACCTCGGGCGGTGGCGGCAGGGAACCAAGGATCTGGGTCTTCAGCCCCGGGACGGGAGTCAGAAAAGGCCCCGGCTAGGAGGGTGCTGAACAATGACGAGTGCTATGGGCCGCCGCTTGATCGAGTGTCCCGGTGACTCGGCTTCTCCCGACCGCGACGGCCCGCTGGAGGATTGCACAGCACCCTCCTAGGGTGACGAACCGATGAGCGACGATACCGCTGACGACGACTACGCACCCGTTCTCCCCGGCGACGCGCCGAGTGACTATGAGCGCTACCTGCGTACCGATGAGCTCCTGGCGCTCCAGAAGACCGGTGCGGAGCGAGTGCACCACGACGAGTTGTTGTTCCAAGTCGTGCACCAGTCATCCGAACTCTGGTTGAAGCACGCCGGTTTCGAGGTTGCGACGGCTACCGCCGAGATACGCGAAGGCGACCTCTCCGCGGCCATCCGGCTGCTGCGGAGGGCGACGCTCGGCGTTCGCTTGGTCACCGCACAGCTCGAGATGCTCGAACAGATGTCTCCGTGGGAATACCAGACGGTCCGTCGCGTTCTCGGCCACGGCAGCGGGTTCGATTCACCTGGCTTCCGGACAATCGCCGAGGTGTCGCCCCGGCTTGGGGATGCCTTGTCCTCCGTGCTCGAGGGCGCCGGCCTCGACCCCGTCGAGCTGTACAAGCGAGGGAGGGAGTTCGAGGATCTCTACCAACTCGCCGAGCTGCTCGTCGACTGGGACGCTCGGGTGAGTCTGTGGCGCAGCCATCATTACAAGGTGGTGGAGCGCATCATCGGTGCCAACGTCGTCGGAACCCAGGGCACACCCGTCGAGCTCCTCCAGCGTCTCCCCAACAATCAGTTCTATCCGTGGCTGTGGGAGGCCAGAACGGCGCTCACCGAGGCGGCCAAGCTCGAGGATTGAGGCATGGGTGTCGAACACGATCGCTGGATGACCGAAGCCATCCGTCTCGCCGGAGAAGCCGTCGATCGAGGTGACGAGCCGTTCGGTGCGCTCCTCGTCGTCGACGCCGCATCGGTTCTCGAGGCCCGCAACGCGATCTACACGTCTGGCGATGTCACCCAGCACGCCGAGCTCCGCCTGGTGAGCAGCGCCAGCCGTAGCCTGCCGGCCGAGCTGGTATCGGCGGCGACGCTGTACACGAGCACCGAGCCGTGCGCTATGTGCTGCGGTGCGATCTACTGGGCGGGAATCCGGCATGTGGTGTACGGCTTTCCTGCGGCTCGCCTCGAGGAGATGGTTGGCGGAAGCGGCCTCCATCGCTCGTCGCGGGACGTGCTCGGAGATGCAACCGGCAATGTGCGCATCGACGGGCCCATTCTCGAGGATGCGGCACGGCACGTTCACGAGCGCTATTGGTAGGCGGGCCACCGGACATGCTCGAGATCTCTTCGGCTAGATTGACCTGATCCGCCCCTGGGAGAACGAATGCCGGCCACAAGCCCTGAACAGATCCATACGCTCTTCGAAGAGGCGTTCAACGCCGGCGACCTCGATGCGCTACTCGCCCTGTACGAGCCAGACGCGGTTCTCATCCCCGAACCCGGCGTCGTGGTCCACGGCGTCGACCAGATAGGCCCCGCATTGCAGGGATTCCTCGACGTCGGGGGCACGATGAAGCTCGACACGAAGGAGGTCGTCACCGTCGGGGAACTGGCCTATCTGATGAACCGCTGGTCACTCACCGCCACCAACGAAGATGGCAGCCCGTTCGAGATGGGGGCGGTGACCGCTGAGGTGGCACGGCGTCAGGCAGACGGGAGCTGGCTCTACGTGATCGACAACGCGGTCGGCGATCTGGCCGCCGGGGACTAGAGACGCGCCGAACGTCCCCGCAGGCAACAAGAGAGCCAGTGCGCCGGCATTCAGCGAGCCGGAGAAACCGATGAGCCGACAACCAGTGAGGAGGCGGCGGTGAGTGTTCCGTTTCGCGTCGGAGTGATGCAGCTGACGATGGAGCCGCTCGCCGACATCGTCCACCACGCCGGGGTGATGGACCGAGCCGGATTCGACACCATCTGGCTCGCCGAGGCCTACCCATGGTGGCGCAAACATGAGTACGAGGCTCGGTCGGCGACTGCCATCTCCGCTGTGCTCGCCAGGGAAACCGAACGGATCTCAATCGGCTGGGGAATCATCTCGCCGTACACGCGGCACCCGATCCAGGTGGCCATGGAGGCCAGGGTCACGCAGGAGGCGGCGGGCGAAGGCCGTTTCTACCTCGGTTTCGGGGCATCAAAGATTCTCATGCACGAGGTCGGCGATCCGGCGCTTCCCCTGACCGCGGTGCGCGAAAGCATTGAGATCGTGCGACCGATCCTCGCCGGCGAAGGGCTCGACTACGAAGGCGAGGTGTTCACGGCCCGGGTACCTCCGATGTCATCGGATACCGAGGCGCCTCGATCCCCGGTGCCGATCTACATCGCGGGCACCGGCCCCAAGATGCAGCAACTCGCAGGCGAGATCGCCGATGGCCTGCTCACGGCATCGATCACCACGCCCGGTTTCGTCCGCTACGCCAGGACAAACGTGGCAGCGGGTGCGGAGCGGGTGGGTCGAAACGGCGAAGACATCGACGTGGGCTGCACGATCGTTGCCTCGATCGACATTGACCGGGACAGAGGCCGCGACGGCGCACGAGAGATCGCAGGGATGTATCTGGCGAACAAAGTGCAGAACATCCGTGGCTCGGCAGACGTGCTGCTGGATGAGGCGGGGCTCGCCTTCGACGAGATCGCCCCGATCGCCGAAGCGATGGAGCGTGGCGGGCGCCTTGCCGCCAAGGAAAAGGTGACCGATTCCATCCTCGACAAATGCCAGCCCATCGCCGGCACGCCTGCCGACTGCATCGCCGCTATCAACGAATATCGCCAGGCCGGGTGCACGCACATCATGCTCGAGCTGTGGGGCGCCGATCGGGCAGGCCAACTCGAGCTGTTCGGACGGGAGGTTTTGCCCCATGTCCGTGACTGAGGCCATTGCCGCCGCAGTCGACGAGGACCGCCTGGTCGCCACCGCCACCGAGCTCGTCGCCATCCCCAGCCCTACGGGAAACGAGCTGGAGGCCGCGGAGTATTTGTATAGCGAGCTCGCCACACTCGGTCTGGAGACGCGGCTACAGCACATCGAGGAAGGGCGAGCCAACGCGGTCGCCAGGCTGCCGGGCGCCGGGGGCGGCCGTAGTCTGATGTTCAACGGCCACCTAGATACGTCGTACTCCGGAGACGAGCCATGGCTGACCGGTCCCGGTTACAAGCCCGATCCCATCATCCGCGACGGCGTCATCCTCGGGCTCGGCATCATGAACATGAAGGGCGCCGTCGCCTGTTATGTGGAGGCGGTTCGAGCGATTCTCGACGCCGGTGTCACGCTGGCCGGCGACCTCGTCGTTGCCGGAGTGGCCGGGGAGATCGAGAAGGCGCAATGGGGCGAATTCCAGGGGGCCGAGTTCCGCGGTTACGGGGTCGGTACCCGCCATCTGGTCACGCACGGGGTCTTGACCGAGGCCTGCATCCTCGGCGAGCCGAGTGAGGAGAAACTCGTTCTCGGCCACTGGGGAACGATGTGGGCCAGGAT
>CAXMPL010000336.1:0-2974 GCA_964195125.1 uncultured Kiloniellales bacterium
GCGCTCCTCTCGGTCGTGTGGTGCTCAGCGGCTGTCCGAGACGCCGGTAACAGACCGGAGCCCTACCCTGTCTGTGTAGCACCATGCCCAGTCTTCGCTGGGCTCCATCGAACGGATTGTGGAGTGTCCGGTCTTGAGGAAGTGCGCCGAGGCATGTCTGGCCGGGGAATCGTCGCAGCATCCGACTTGGCCACAAATCGAGCAGAAGCGAAGGTGGACCCAGACCAATCCGTTCTGGATGCATTGCATGCACCCGGCCGTTTTTGGGCGCGTGTCGGCCAGGTTGGCAAGGTGCTCGCATCGTGCGTCGGCCGGGGCGCTGCGCATCACTTCTTCGACCTCGACGCGCACCGCCTGGTCGGCCCGCTTGGCCACTACCACTTCGGCGGCAATCTGCCCTATGACGATCGCCGCCACGGCCACTCCGAAGACCGTCGCCGATATTTCCGAGTTCACCAGGCCTAGCAGGACGAGCAACACCATTGCGCCGAATCTGGGGATGAGCCGATCCCGTTCGGTGACGCCAAAGTGACGATTGCGAGTGATCATGTCGAGGCCGGCTACCGACAGGAGTACCAGAAGCAACGCCCCGATCAGGAGCCACGCTGCCGAAGTATCCATAGGCCCGCCGATGTCGGACAGCGCAAGTTTTCCGAGGCCGACGCCCACAGCTGTGAGGCCCATCGTCATCGGCAAGTGGAGAATCGTCCATAAGGCGACCTTCGGTACGTTTCCCGACCGCGACTTGATCGGGCTGTCGGCCACATCATCGAAGTAGGTCCACCACAGGCCGGTGACGATGAGCAACGCCAGTGTGCCGTGGACCTGTGTGCTGATCGTTACTCCGTGGTCGGCCACCGCTCCGATGATCTTGATGAACGACTCGCCCAGGACGATGATGGTGAAGAGCGCGTAGCGCTCGGCCATGTGCTCCTCGTCCGGCGGATACTCGTGGGCCACGCGCCTGCGCATCCGTGACGAAGCCATCCATGAGACATCTATCAGGAAGGCCACACCCCAGAGCCAGTACCTGCCCGGAGGGGGGACCACGGTCGACACCAGCCACAGGGCTGCCGCTATCGCGTACACGACGAGGAAGGGCTGAGCCAGCTGCCGCGCCCTTGGTATGTGCCACCAAACGTGGGCATACATCAGCACCAGCGTCAACCGGATGAAGAAGTAGGCGAGGGCGAAACCAGCCGAGTGGGCACCGAACGCGCCGTCCACCAGGACGGCCAGCGTTCCAATCGCGAGCATCTGGCCGATCATCAACGAGCGATGGACGAGGTCGTCGACCTCTACGCGGTTCATCAAGAAGGTGGTACCGGTCCACGCCCACCACAACAGCGTGAAAAGCACAACGAAGCGACCAACCCCACGTACGGTGAGATCGCCGACGAGGCTTTGGCCGAGCTGGATCAAGGCGGCAACGTAGACGAGGTCGTAGAAGAGCTCCAGCCATTCAACGGTGCGCTGGTCGGGGCGACGTGCGGAGACGAGCCGCGGCGGTGTCCACCGCGCGAGTGTCATCGGAGGCCTCCCGGTCCCGTGGCGTCGCCCGGGCGGGGCTGCTGCCGACCGGGCACCCAGACCTTCATCATGTCGCGCCCGCCTGGTTTGTGGACGATCTTTGGGAGGATGTCCCCTGCTGTGCCCATTTCGAGCCAGATGATCAGGTTTGTGTCCGGCATCGAGGCCTCGACAGCATTGCTCCTACCGCATTGCCTCTACTCTGTCGATCAGCTCGTCGAGACCGCTCCTAATCGTAGAGACGCTGGTGAGATTCGAAACAAATATCTCGAACGCCTCTTCCTCGTCTGGCGTGAGGGGCCTTCCCCCTCGGCCGAGGACCTCGTCGGGAAAGGGAAATTCCTCATCCCACTTGGAGAGAATCAGTCGTTGCCAGTTCCGCTTCGCCCCCCAACCGTAGATGGGGAGATTGTCGAGGGAGGCATCGTCGAGTACCGTCGTCTCCTTCAACAGCGACCGACGCTCATCAGTCAACCAGACGTTCAACCCATCGGTGCTGTCAGCCTTGTACTGGTATCCACTGACCGTCACCAATCCCCGCTGCGAGACCGCACCGGGCCCGACCATTCTGAACCCCGGCGGACCAATCACCCGCTCGTCGAAATCCACTCTGAAGTCCGTGTGCGGACGAACGGGCACGTCGCCGCCATTCCACTCATGTCGGGTCACTCTGACGTTGAACCCACGAAACAGACCATGAAGCGTCCCCTTGAACGGCCAATACCAGGGCCGCCGAGGGACCAACCCCAGTTCCGATTCAATCTGGTCGCCGTTTTCTGCCCACGGGTCCATCAGATATCAACACCTCCTAGGTTCATCTCGTTGTTCATCCGAAGCCGCGGGGCGTTGAAGCGGGACATACGAACTCGGCGCGTAGCTCGCTTCGCTCTCCGGGACCCACGGGTGCGTCATATTCAATGCTGCCTTCCCTGCGATCCGTGGGTGTTGCCAGCGCCAGAACCAGGTCGTCGAGGCTGTCTCAGTTGCCCGCTCCTTCGCCGACCGATGTCGGTTCCGTCGGGCGGGTACGGCCACGAGGGTGCCGCCGAAGCGCTTCACGACTCTACCCTTCGTAAATACGACGGTTATTACCGGCTATATTTGGCATGTTACATGTGCTTGGCGCGTTCGTCAATGTCCAAACGACCGCCTGCTCGCAGCGTTGTAACCCATTGGTGCGCTGGTACTCTCCACGCCCAACTCGGTTCTTACGCAGAACCAGAGACCGAGGTATCATGACATTTGTATCGTGCATTGAGCCAGGACAAGGGAGGCGTCGGTGACCGACCATGAGCGGCGGCCATGGACGTTTCTTACCAGCCACGCCCGCGTACTAGTCCTGATCTCGCAAAACCCCGACATTCGTGTGCGGGAGGTGGCCGTGATGGCCGGTATCACCGAACGCTCCACCCAGCGTATCGTTGCCGAATTGGAAGAGGCGGGT